>NZ_JAUF01000081.1:0-31538 GCF_000585455.1 Microbacterium sp. MRS-1 | reverse complement strand
CGCGACACACCTCAAGGATCGCCCACCCGCCCCACAACAGCATTTAGCAACACGGCCTAGGAGCAGTACGGACGTGACGGATGCCGCGTGCCGCTGCCGTGGACCCGCGAGGGCTCCTCGTTCGGCTTCGGTTCGGGGGGTGCGCACCTGCCGCAGCCGTCGTGGTTCGCGGACGCGTCGGTCCAGGCGGAGGAGGGCGATCCGGCATCCACTCTCTCGCTCTACCGCCGTGCCCTCGCCCTGCGGCACGAGCTCCTGGCGCTGGAGCGACTGGAGTGGGTCGAGACCGGCCGCGGCGATGTGCTGCGTTTCCGCCGCCCGAATGGCTGGGAGGTGGTGACGGTGTTCGGCTCCGCACCGCTCGCGCTGTCGTTCGTGCCGGGTCAGCGTGTCGTGCTGTCGAGCACTCCGCTCGACGGCGACACCGTGCCGGGGGAGACGACGGTCTGGATCACGGGGGGCTGATCCGGCCGGTCGCGTTGCGGGTGGGGGCGGGTGCCGAACTGCAAGGGATCGCCGTCGACACGCGGGGGTGGGTGAGGGATGCCGCGGCGTGTCGCCCGGCATCCCTTGCTGTTCGGGCGGGGACGGCGCGAGTGCTGTTCGGGCGGGGACGGCGCGAGCGACCCGATCGATGTGTTCAACTGGAGCGTGGCGTTGACCGAGAGCGGCGACTGAGCCGATGAACTCCAGGGCGGGGAGGAGTGCGGCCGCATCGGTTCTTGCCGTCGCGGTCATCCAGGTCGTCGTTTTCGCGATCACGACCGCGGTCTGGGTCGGGAGCACGGTCTTCGCCGGGGGCGCATGCGCGCCCCGCTGCGACTGGTCGGGCGCCGACCTCGCGGGCGCCGTCTACTACCTCGTCGCCGTCGTGATGTTTGTCGGCACCGCAGCGGCGGCTCTCTTCGCGTGGCGGACGGAGAGGGATCTCACCTGGGTTCCGCTCGCCGCCAGCGCGGGCATCGTGGCGGGGCTGCTGATTGCGCTCAGACTCTTCCAGGCGGCGATGGGATCTTAAGCGTCAGCGGGGTCGGCGACTCAGCAGGGGGCCGAGGGGGATCTCCAACAGCAGGACGAGCAACCAGAGAGCGCCGTACTGCGGAAACAGCAGCACGAGCGCGAGCGCGAGCGCCATCAAGATCGTGCCGATCCAGTGCGTCAGCGGCGGTGCGGGTGCGCGGTCGCTCAGTCCCGCCCGCTGCAGCGCCACCGCCTGTACGCGCAGGATCACTCCGCCCACCAGCATCGTTCCGACGTAGGCGCCCAGCCCGACCCGGTCTGTGCCCGGTCCGGCGAGATCGAGCGCCGTCGCGACCGGCAGGAAGACGATCGTCGCGAGCCAGAGGGTCTGCAGGCGGCCGACCAGGCGGTTGTAGCCGCGCGCATGCACGAACATCACGTGGTTCGCGCGCCAGAAGGCCGCGATCACCACGAAGCTCAGCGCCGCAGAGATCATCCCGGTCACGTTGTCGGCGAAGAAGGCCGACGCCGACTCGGCATCCATCGCCTTATCCACCAGGGGCAGCACGACGAGAGTGATCGCGATCGCGACGACGGCGTCGCTGAATGCGACGAGTCGGTCGAGGGCCTTCTCGCCCTGAACCGCGTTTCGCGCGCCGTCGTCGATCTGGTCTTCGGACATGGCGTCAGGCTAGCGGGGCAGCGCGGCTGTGGAGAACTTCCGGGGCCGACTCACGCGGATGGCTAGGATGCCGGGGTGACAGCCGCCCGCCTCGTTTCCCGTGCCGCATTCTCCCTCCTCGTCGCTGCCGGAGCCCTCGCGTTCGCGGGATGCGCTGCCGGGAGCGGCTCAGCGGCGAGCCCGTCGATCTCCGCGTCCGGAGCCGTCGGCGCCGGCACGGGCGCGCCGTCGGACGGGGCGACCGATCCCGGTGCCGGGGGCAGCGACGGCGGCGAGAACGCCGGAGGCGGCAGCGCTCCGTCTGCACCCACCATGGCGCTCGCCGACGTGCTTGACCGCTACCCCGACTGCGCCGCCATGGGCTCTGTGCTCGGTTCGGCGATCGACGGACTCGAACTCGGCGACCAGAGCAACGAAGACGGCACCGTGCAGTGCAACTGGATGTCGACGACCGGCGACTACGTGAACACCGTTCTGCTCACGGTGACGACCAACAACGGAGCCGGCGATGTGCCCAAGAAGGAGGACATCGCCGCCATCGGGTCGGAATACATCGCGGATGCGGCCGTCGAGGCTCGGGGCGGCATCGCCTACGGCACGAAGTCCACGGGAGACCTCCGCATCTACGGCACGCTCGTCGACGTACCGGGAGTGGGGGTCTCGATCAGCTCGGGCGCGCTCAACGAAGACCCGCGCATCTTCGGCGCCCCGGCCGTCGCCGCAGCCAAGCAGCTCCTCGGCATCGCGGGCTGACCCGCCTCGACGTCGACCCTCGCCCGCTCCGCTGCTCGCCGGGCTCGCGCTCAGCCGCGTCCGATAAAATCCCTCGTGCCCGAAACGCCTGCAGACACCGAGATCACGCCCGACCCGGACGATGCGGCGACCCCGGCCCTGGCTCCGGCCCCCATCGCGATCGACCCCCACGAGCTGGAGATCGCGCTGCGCGTCATCGACGCGGCATCCCTCCTCGATCGCGACGACCCCACCTACATCGCCCTGCGCCGCCAGACCGGCAAGATGTACAAGGACGTCAAGCGCATGTCGCGCAAGGAGAAGCGTCAGCGCATCGCCGACGCCGACCGTGCGGTCGTCGCCGCCACCGCGACGGGTGCACCGGACCGCATCGACGACGAGACCCGCGGCATCCCGCTCGCGGCCCGCACCGCGGCCCCGACCGCGGGCGAGCTCATCAAGCCCCGCGCCTGCTATATCTGCAAAGAGCAGTACACGATCGTCGACGCGTTCTACCACCAGCTGTGCCCCGACTGCGCGGCGATGAGCCACGCCAAGCGCGACGCCCGCACCGACCTCACCGGCCGTCGTGCCCTGCTCACGGGAGGCCGCGCGAAGATCGGCATGTACATCGCGCTGCGGCTGCTGCGCGACGGCGCCCACACGACCATCACGACCCGCTTCCCGCGCGACGCCGTCCGCCGCTTCTCGGCACTGCCCGACAGCGGCGACTGGATCCACCGACTCAAGATCGTCGGCATCGACCTGCGCGACCCCGCCCAGGTCATCGGCCTCGCGGATGCCGTCGCCGCCGACGGGCCGCTGGACATCCTCATCAACAACGCGGCGCAGACCGTGCGTCGCTCCGCCGGGGCGTACAAGCCGCTCGTGGACGCCGAGCTCGCGCCGCTGCCGCAGGGACCGCTGCCCGAATTGCTGACCTTCGGCCACACCAACGACGCCCACCCGCTCGCGCTGGCCCAGTCGGTGTCGAGCCATCCCATCCTCGCCGCCGCCGCTCGCACGGCGGAAGAGCTCACCGCCGAGGCGATGGCCGCCGGGTCGTCGTCGCTCGAGCGTCTCGCGGCGGGCACCGCGATCGACGCCGGCGGCCTCATCCCCGACGAGAACCACATCAACAGCTGGACGCAGTCGGTCGAGCAGGTCGAGCCGCTGGAGATGCTCGAGGTGCAGCTGGCGAACATGACCGCGCCGTTCCTGCTCGTCTCGCGTCTGCGTCCCGCGATGGCGGCGTCACCGGCGCGGCGAAATTACGTCGTGAACGTCTCGGCGATGGAGGGCGTGTTCGGCCGCGGCTACAAGGGTCCCGGTCACCCGCACACCAACATGGCGAAGGCGGCCCTCAACATGCTCACGCGCACGAGCGCGCGCGAGATGTTCGAGACCGACGGCATCCTCATGACGGCCGTCGACACGGGGTGGATCACCGACGAGCGCCCGCACTACACGAAGGTGCGGCTCGCCGAGGAGGGCTTCCACGCCCCGCTCGACCTCGTGGACGGCGCCGCGCGCGTGTACGACCCGATCGTCCGCGGTGAGGCGGGCGAAGACCTCTTCGGCATCTTCCTCAAGGACTACCGCAAGAGCTCATGGTGAGCCGGTCGGCTTCCGTCGGAGGCGCTCAGGCCTCCGGCAGGAAGTAGGCCGCCGCGAGGGGTGCGACCTCGAGAGCGGATGCCGCGGCGCGGTCGACCCAGCGCAGCTCCTCGATCTCGGCATCCGTCACCGGCTGCTGGTCGCCGATGTCGACGCGGAAGACGTCCGCCACGACCGCGAAGCCCGGCTCGTTGGCGGCGGGGGCGGTGAACTCGCCGAGCGGCGTGAGGTCTGTCGGTTGCAGGCGCAGCCCCACCTCTTCGGCGAGCTCGCGGAGGAGCGTCTGTGCGGCATCCTCACCCGCCTCCGGCTTGCCGCCGGGCTGCATGAACGCGGTCGTCCCCGCCTTGCGCACGAGCAGCAGCCGTCCGTCGACGTCGGTGATCACGGCGGCGGAGACACGGATCGAGCGAGCCGGATCGGTCGTGGGGATCGGCGGAGGCGTCGAGGTCACCCTCGCACGCTAACACTCCGGCGCCCCGGCCCCTGTTCGAGCGCCGCCGCACACGGTTGACTGGGCACATGAAGCTTCTGCTGACCTCGGGCGGCGTGACCAACGACAGCATCCGCACCGCGCTCGAAGACATGCTCGGCACACCCATCGCGGACAGTTCTGCGTTGTTCGTGCCGACGGCGCAGTGGGGCCAGCCGATGTGCTCGCCCGAGACGGTGTGGCGCTCCACGGCGGGCCGGTGGCCGGGCGGCATCGACAGCCCGGTCGAACTCGGGTGGCGCTCGGTCGGGGTGCTCGAGCTCACTGCCCTGCCGACGATCGCGCCCGAGCGATGGATGCCGTGGGTGCGCGAGGCCGATGCGCTGCTCGTCGACGGCGGCGAGGCGGTGTATCTGGCGGAGTGGATCCGCCGGTCGGGTCTGGCCGATCTGATCCCCGAGCTGCACGACACCGTGTGGGTCGGCATCAGCGCGGGCAGCATGGCCCTGACGCCGCGCGTGGGGCCGGAGTTCGTGGACCGGCATCCGGGCGGCACCGACGAGACGCTGGGGCTGGTCGACTTCTCGATCTTCCCGCACCTGGACTACCCGGGCTGGACGGGGAACACGACCGCCGCGGCTCACCGGTGGGCGGAGGGTATCCGCGGTCGCGCGTACGCGATCGACGACCAGACGGCGATCCGTGTGGTCGACGGCGTGGTCGATGTGATCTCCGAGGGCACCTGGGAGCTGCTCAACGGGTGAGCCTGCCGCCGTTCGGCCCGACGGCTCAGGCCGTCAGCATCACCTTCAGCGCCTCGCGGGAGTCCATCGCGGAGTAGGCGGCCGGAGCGTCGTCGAGCGGCATGATCCGGTCGAACACGCGGCCGGGCTCGATCGTGCCGTCCAGCACCAGCGGAATGGCGTCCTCGAGGTACGCGCGCACGGGGGCGACGCCGCCGGTCAGGGTGATGTTCTTGCCGAACAGCGACGCGAAGCCCACGGGCGCGCTCTCGTACTGCGGAACGCCGACGCGCGAGATGACCCCACCGGGGCGGACGACACCGTACGACTGCTCGTACGCCGGCATGTGTCCCACCGCCTCGATCACCACGTGGCTGCCCTCACCGTCGGTGAGATCCATCACCCGCGCGATGCCCTCCGCGCCGCGCTCGGCGACGACATCGGTGGCGCCGAACTCGACGCCCAGGTCGGTGCGGTCGGTGTGGCGGCCCATGAGGATGATCCGCTCCGCTCCGAGGGTGCGGGCGGCGAGCACCGCCGACAGGCCCACGGCGCCGTCGCCGACGACCGTGACCGTCTGGCCGGGCTGCACGCGAGCCAGGTGCGCGGCGTGATAGCCCGTCAGGTACACATCCGACAGTGTCAGCAGCGACGCCAGCAGAGAATCGGATGCCGCGTCGGGGTCGACGTCGGGGACGACCACGAGCGTGCCGTCGGCCTGGGGGATGAGGGCGCGCTCGGCCTGCAGGCCCCCGACCCGTCCGTTGCCGTAGAAGCCGCCGTGCACGCAGGAGGTCTGGAAGCCCTCGCGGCAGAAGACGCACGTGTTGTCGGAGTAGACGAAGGGCACGACGACGAAGTCACCGGGGCGCACCGTGGTGACGTCGGCGCCGGTCTCCTCGACGACGGCGATGAGCTCGTGCCCCATGCGGCGGCCCGTCGCACTGTCGCCCATCGAGTGATAGGGATGCAGGTCCGAACCGCAGACGCACGCGCGGACGATCCGCACGACCGCGTCGGTCGGCTGCTGGATGACGGGATCGGGGACGTTCTCGACGCGGACGTCTCCGGCGCCGAACATGACGGTTGCTCGCATGAGTCCATTTCACGCCATCCGCCCGGCCCTTTCTCCCACCCCGCGCCCAGGAGTGGGCACCGCAGGGTCGCGCTCCCGTCCAGAACCGCTGGTCAGGCGTTCTTTCTCGTCGTGAGCAGACGGGGGGATGCTGGTCGAAAAACTCAGTGGGAACGGGTGATCGCGCCCACGGTTCCGAGGAACCCGAACACGAACAGACTCACGCAGGAGATCACGAAGCCCCAGATGGCGAGCTGACTGAAGGGCAGCCGCGGAGCCGGCGCAGGGATTGACGCCTCGGCGCCGGAGGGGTGATGAGACGTGTGCTCGGGTTCATCCATAGGGCCGTTTTCGCACGCGGCGCTATGTTCCGGCTGAACCTCGCAGCCGCAGCGTGAGGAAGAGCGCCGCGCACAGCGTCGTGAGCCCCGCCGCGAGGAGGACGACGGCCGTCCAGCCGGCGCTCGCGAACAGGTGTGTGGATGCCGCGCCCGACACCGTGCTGCCGAGGTAATAGGTCAGCAGGTAAGCGCTCGATGCCCGCGAGGTGCTGCGCCCCACCGCCTGAGCGCGCGCGACGACCCACCCGCTGAGGATCGAGTGTGTTCCGAGAAAGGCCGCCGTCAGAAGTCCGAGACCCGCGAACACCGCGATGACGTTCGGCCAGAACACCAGGCCGATCGCGGCGAGCATCGCGAGCGCGCCCAGCAGCGAGGTGACCGCGCGGCCGAGGCGTCTCGAGATCCGGTGGAACAGGCCCGGCGCGAGGATGCCGAGGGGGTAGGCGAAGTAGACGAACACCTCTGCCGCGCCGAGTGAGAACGGGGGCCCGTCCAGCCGGAACGGCACCGCGTTGTACAACCCGACGAAGGTGGCCATCGCGAGCGCGCCCGCCACGCACACGGCGAGGATGACGGGGTCGCGAAGGGAGGCGACCGTGCCGCCGAGCAGGTCGCCGATCCGCAGCGGCAGCGGTGCCGCGCCGTCGCGGGGGAGCGCGAACCAGACCAGCACGCCGACGATGACGCTCAGCGCACCGAGCACGGTGCTCACGAGCTGCCAGCCGCCGAGGGCGGCCAGCGGCAGCGGCGCGAGGCGGCCCACGGCACCGCCGAGCGCCGTGCCGGAGATGTACAGCGCGTTGGCGCGCCCGTGGGCGTCGTCGCGAACGGCGTCCCGCAGGTACGCGAGCGCGACGGCCGGCAGCACCGCCAGTGCCAGGCCCCCCGCGGCGCGGAGGGCGAGGAACGCCTCCCACGTGGGTGCGAACGCGCACGCCACCGAGAGAACGCCGGCGACCACGAGCGATCCGCTCATCGCGGACACCCGCCCGATGCGGTCGGACAGCGGGGCCGACAGCAGCAGGCCGAGGAGCATGGCCGCCGTCGTCGCCGAGATCGCGAGTCCGCTGGCGCCGGCATCCACCCCGAACGACGCCGCGATCGACGGCAGCAGCGGTTGTGGGAAGTAGATGATCGCGAAGTTCGCGAGGCCGCCAGCGGCGAGCAGGCCCACGACGCGTCGGTAGGAGGCGGTGCCTGCGGCGATGCGCGCGATCGACCCGGTGGGGGTGCGATCGAGCAGGGTGACGGCCATGCGGACCATCGTCGTCCCGCGCACAGACGGGCCGGAAATGAAACGAAAGCCGCTTTTGATGCGTTCAGCGCATAATCGGTGTCATGGACGAGCAGACCCTCCGCATCTTCCTGTCGTTGGCCGAGACGCAGAACACGCGCGACACCGCCGCGGAACTGCGCGTCAACCAGTCGAACGTGTCACGCGCGCTCGCGCGACTCGAAGACGAGGTCGGGATGGTGCTGTTCGCCCGACACGGCAAACGGCTCGAGCTGAACGCGAACGGTCTCGCCTTCCGCGCCGACGCAGCTGGCGTCCTCGACGCGGTCGAGTCGGCCCGCCGTCACGCTGAGCTGATCGCCGACGAGGGGCGGCTGCTGCGCGTCGGGTTCCTGCACTCGGTGGCGCGGTGGATGGTGCCCGACGTCATCCAGCGCTTCCGCGCACTGCGACCCGATGTGCGGGTCTCGCTGCGTCAGGGCTTCGCCCGCGACCTCTACGGCTGGCTCGCCCTCGACACGATCGACGTCGCCTTGAGCACGGCACCGCTGGCGACCTCCGCGACCTCCGACGACATCGGATGGCAGCCGCTCGCCGAAGAGCCGCTGTGCATCGCCGTCCCCTCGGGCCATCCGCTCGCGGCGGCATCCGGCCCGGTCGATGTGCGGGCGTTGGCAGGGCGCGACTTCATCGGCTTCTCGCGCATCGCGGAGCTGCGGACGGCGGTCACCGGGATCTTGGATGAGGCCGACGTCGCCGTGAACGTCACGTTCGAAAGCAGCGAGATCGACACGATGCGCAGCCTCGTCGCCGGTGGCCTCGGGGTCTCGATCCTGCCGCGCACACCGGGCCGCGACGACCCGGGCGTCGTCTATCTCCCGCTGGAGCCGCAGCGCGTGCGTGCGATCGGCATCGCCTGGAGCACGACCGCCCAGGGCTCTCGCTACGCGAAGGAGCTGGTCACCGCGCTGCGGGAGCGGTGAGGCGGTCCTGCGGCTGGGCGTGGCGGTGCCCGTCTGTGGCGGACAGAGTCGCCGCATGACGCCGGTGCACACGTCATCGACACGACCCAGAAACTGATCGCGGCCGCCGCGGCGGGCGAGGCTGCGGCACTCGTCTGCCCGGGATCGCAACCCGACGTGCGCGATCCGGCGGACGGGGAGGGGCTCACCGCTCAAGAGCCCGAGCGGTTCGTCGCCGCCCACTGGCCCGAGATGGCCCATCATGATCCGACGTGGAGCATCAACCTCTCGCTCCCTGCGTCGCGCGTCATCGCGGGTGCGCAGTATCCGGGCGACGTCTTCTACCGGGAGGTCGACGGCGAGCTCTGTCTCGTCGACATCGCCTGGTGGACGGTGCAGTAGTCGCGGCGAGGCCCCACAGCCTCGGAATCGACGGGCGGACGAGATGACCGGTCAACGGGGCTGA
Organism: Microbacterium sp. MRS-1; assembly: GCF_000585455.1. Taxonomy (NCBI): domain Bacteria; kingdom Bacillati; phylum Actinomycetota; class Actinomycetes; order Micrococcales; family Microbacteriaceae; genus Microbacterium; species Microbacterium sp. MRS-1. The sequence goes on along the minus strand of NZ_JAUF01000081.1, from coordinate 22,293 downwards.
TTCGGACACACGGATGCCGCGGCATCCGCCAGAATCGTGGTGCCCGTGCGGCGCGCACCGGCGGGATCTCCGCTCGACCGCCCTCTCCCGAAGGACGTGACCCGATGACCGACAACTGGCTGCTCGCCCGACCCGAGGTCGACCTCGACGAGGTCCGCGCGCTCGCGCGGCGCGACTACGGCGTCGACGGCGAGCTCACCGAGCTGGGCAGTCAGCAGGACCGCAACTTCCTTGTGCGCGGCGCCGACGGAACGGGCATTCTCGTCAAGATCTTCCACCCGACGGTCGACGCGTTCGCCGTCGACCTGCACATCGCGGCTTCCGATCGCCTGCGCGCCGAGGGACTGCTCACCCCGGAGGTGCTGACGACCGTTGACGGCGCTCGCACGACGCAGATCGTCTGCGCCGACGGGCAGGTCGCTCGCGTCGCGGGTTTCCAGATCGTCGACGGGAAACCGCTGTCGGACATCACCGATGCCGACGGCGCCCAGGCCGAGGAACTGGGTGAGCTCGTCGCCGAGGTCGCCGAGGTGCTGGCCGGAATGGATGCCGAGGACACCGACCGCAACCTGCAGTGGGAGCTCGGCAACGCCCTCGCCGTCGTCGAGCAGCTCATCGACGACCTCCCCGAGGACCGTCGCGAGCAGTGCCTGACGGCGGCCCGCCGCGCCGCCGCCGAGCTCGACGCCGTCGCGGCCCACCTTCCGCGCCAGGTGATCCACGGCGACCTCACCGCCGACAACGTCATGCGCGACCGGCGGGGGCGGCACTGGGTGATCGACCTCGGCGATGTCGCGACGTCGTGGCGTGCCGCCGAGCTGGCGATGCTGCTCGCCGACCTCATGGGTCGCACCGACGACCTCGCGATCGTCGGCCGCGCCGTCACGGGCTTCGATCAGCGCGCGCGCCTCGCGGATGCCGAGATCGAGGCGCTCTGGCCGCTGGTCGTGCTCCGCGGCGCCGTGCTCGCCGTCAGCGGCTGGAGCCAGTTGCGCATCGACCCGGGCAACGATTACGCGCGCGAGCGGGTCGAGCACGAGTGGCAGGTCTTCGCGCGGACGGCCCGGGTACCGTCCGCCGAGGTGACGGCGCAGCTGCGCCTGGCCACGGGCCGTCCGCACCGCGCGGGCCTCGCCTACCGTCCCGTCCTGGCACAGATGGATGCCGCGGCCGCCGTGGACCTCGGCATCCGCAGCGCGCACCTCGATCGCGGTCGCTGGACGGTTCCCGGCACCGAGCAGGCGCTCGTCCGCGAGACCCTCGCTTCCGCCCCGGTCGCGGTGCTGCGCTACGGCGAGAGCCGCCTGAGCCGCGTGTCGACCGACACCACCCGACCCGCTGCCACCCGGGCGCGGTGTGTCGAGCTGTGGACCCGCCCGGGTGTCGAGGTCACCGCGCCGTTCGGCGGCATCCTGACGGTCGACACCGATCCGGGCGGCGGCGCCGGCGCGATCGAGGTGCGCGACGCCGGTGTCGTGCTGCGGATCGAGGGGATCGTCCTCGACCCGGCGGTCGCGACGGCGGCGGACGGGGCGGTGGATGCCGGTGCTCCGCTGGGACGCGTCGCAGAGCTCGAACCGGGGCTCGGCCGCCTGCGCATCACTCGCCGTCTGCGTGAGGCCGCCGCCGACGCGGCATTCACGGATGCCGAGGGCGAAGCCGAGACCCCGGGCGCGGCAGATCCGTCGGCGATCCTGGGCACCGATCGCGTGGCCGATCCGGTGCGGGCGACGCGGCACGCCCGACGGGTGCGCGAGGAGGCGATCGGCGCCGCCGCCGAACGCTTCTACGCCGAGCCGCCGCAGATCGAGCGCGGCTGGGGCGCGCTCCTCATCGACACGCAGGGACGCGCCTACGTCGACCTCGTCAACAATGTGACGGCGATCGGACACGCTCATCCCGTCTTCGCCGACCGCATCGCCCGGCAACTGCACCTGCTGAACACCAACTCGCGCTTCCTCTACGACGCCTTCGCCGAGTTCACCGCGCGGCTCGTCGCGCACAGCCCCGACCCGTCGCTCGACACCGTCATCCCCGTCAACAGCGGGTCGGAAGCCGTGGACCTCGCCCTCACGCTCGCCCGCGTCGCCACCGGCCGGCGCGACGTGATCGCCGTGCGCGAGAGCTATCACGGCTGGACGAGCGCCGCCGACGCCGTGAGCACCTCGGCGTTCGACAACCCGCACGCCGCCGACTCGCGTCCCGACTGGGTGCACCTCGTCGACGCGCCGAACGCCTACCGCGGCCGTCACCGCGGACCGGATGCCGGGGCCGCGTACGCGCGCGAGGTCGCCGACCTCGCGCGCGCCCTGGCCGACGAGGGCCGACCCGCCGGCGCCTTCATCTGCGAGCCGGTGCTGGGCAACGCCGGCGGCGTCATCCCGACGGCCGGCTACCTCACGGCGGTGGCCGACGCCGTGCGCGCGCACGGCGGCCTGGTGATCGCCGACGAGGTGCAGGTCGGCTACGGGCGCCTGGGATCATCGTTCTGGGGGAGCACGATGCAGGGGCTCGTGCCCGACATCGTCTCGGTGGCGAAGGCGGCGGGCAACGCCTACCCCCTCGGCGCCGTCATCACGCGCCGCGAGATCGTCGATGCCCTCGCCCGCGAAGGAACGTTCTTCTCCTCGGCCGGCGGCACCCCCGTCAGCGCGGTCGCCGGATCGGCGATCCTCGACATCATCGACGCGGAAGGGCTGCAGCAGAATGCAGCGCGGGTCGGCGGCATCATCGCCGAGGAGGTGCGGGCGCTGATGTCGCGGCATCCGCTCATCGGCACCGTCCACGGAACGGGTCTGTATCTCGGTATCGAGCTGGTGCGTGACCGCGAGACGCTCGAGCCCGCGCGCGAAGAGGCGGCGCGCGTGTGCGATCTGCTGCTCGGACACGGGTTCATCGTGCAGGCCGCCTCCGAACGGCAGAACGTGCTGAAGGTGAAACCGCCCCTCGTGCTCACCGAGGTCGATGCGCGCCGGTTCGTCGCGGCCCTCGACACTGCGCTCAGCTCGCTGCGCCGCTGAGCGCCCCGCCGCGCCGCGCCGCGCCACCCCGCCCGCCGCGCCGCGCCGCCCCGCCCCGCTCCTCGCCCGCCCCGCCAGCGAATCGGGGTCGCGTTCTGCGGCGTCGATGAAGCTGTAGCCGCGGATTGCGACACCGATTCGGCGCGAAGCCGCAGATTGCGACACCGATTCCGGGGTTGGCGGGCTCGCGCCCCGGCATCCGTGGCGTGCCGGAGTCGATGGCGCTTCTCGTCCGCGCGTCACGGCGGCGCTCGTAGAGTGGAGGAGATGACTTCCTCGCCGCAGTCCCGTCGTTCCCCGTCGTTCCGCCCCCTCGCCCGTCGGGCCCCGGAGCACCTCGGCATCCCCGAAGCCGCCGTGCTGGCGCTCGCCGAGCGCCTCGCCGCGGAGGGTCTCGACCCGCACGCGCTGCTGGTCGCCCGCCACGGCGAGGTGGCCTTCGAGACCGCGTGGGCCCCGTACCGGCTGGAGCGGCCGGTGCTCGTGTATTCGGCATCCAAGACGTACACGGCGCTGGCGATCGGCTTCCTCGCCGACGAGGGGCGGCTGGGGCTCGACGATTCTGCGGGTCTGCACGTGGGGGAGGAGAACCCGCACGGCATCACGGTGCGTCATCTGCTCACGATGAACACGGGCCACTCGGCCGAGCAGATCGAGCGCATCGGCACCGATCCGCTCGTACTGCTGCGCGAAGAGCCCGCGTTCGCTCCCGGCACACACTTCGCGTACAACTCCCCGGCCACGCACACACTGTCCGCGATCGTCACCGCCCTCACCGGCGAGCCGCTCACCGCGTACCTGCGCCCGCGGCTGCTCGACCCGCTCGGGATCGGGGAGCGATGGATGTCGCCGTACGGCGGCATCGAGCACGGCGCCTCGGGCTTCCACCTGACCGTGGACGATCTCGCCCGCACGGCCATCATGCTGAACGCCCGCGGCGTGGTCGACGGCGTGCAGGTCGCGCCGGCCTGGTATGTCGAGGAGATGTCGCGTCCCTGGTCGGATACCTCGGTGTTCGAGGGGCCGATCGCCGCCGACGGCGAGGTCAACGACTGGAGCCTCGGGTACGGATACCAGGTGTGGCGCGGCCGTGAGGGGTTCCGGCTCGACGGCGCGTTCGGCCAGTTCGCGCTCGTGCTGCCCGACCACGACCTGGTCATCGCCTACCAGGGCGCCACCCTCGACACCCAGGCGACGCTGCGCGCGTTCTGGGCGTTCGTCGCGGCTGTCGAGGTCGCGGACGCGGCAGGCGGAGCGGATGCCGCGACCCCCGCCGCCACGGGCGCCGACACCGCACCGACCGTGCCGACGGCGCCGACCGCGGCCCTCGACGCGGCGCGCGACGGCTGGGCCGAGCGTGACCGGCTCACGATCAGTCCCGACCCGTTCGACGTCGCGGGACTCGCCCTCGACGACGCGGCGGACGGATGGCGCCTCGCCCTCCCCGGCGTCGGCTCTCTGCCGGTCGGCCCGTTCTGGCAGGAGATCACCGTCGAGGGCCCGGCCGTGGACGGTGCACCCGATGCCACCCACCTGCGCCTCTCCACCCGCGGGGAGCGCCGCGACGATGGCAGCGTGCTCGTGCACGTGGTCGACACCACCTCTCCGCATCGCGCGATCGTGCGCCGTGACGCGTCCGGTGCGGTCCAGGCCGGCTGGCACCTGCCGCCGCTCGGCGGCGGGTGGGAGGCGCTGCGCGTCCCGGCATCCGTCCCCCGCATCGCGACCTCTGCGTCGGCCGTGCTGCTGGACATGGACGGCACCCTCGTCGACTCGCACGCCGTGGTCGAACGCCTCTGGACGCAGTGGTCGCTCGATCACGGCGTCGATCCGGCACGGACCCTGTCGATCATCCACGGTCGGCAGGGCCAGGACTCGATGGCGCTCCTGCTGCCGGACCGCCCGCACGAGGTCAACCTCGCCGAGAACGCCGCGATGCTCGCCACCGAGACGGCGCAGACCGAGGGCGTCGTGGCGATCGCCGGCGCGGCCGACCTGCTCGCCGCCCTGGCTCACGAGGGCGTTCCGTACGCCCTGGTCACGTCGGCGACCACCGAGCTGGCCACTGCGCGCATGCGGGCCGCCGGGCTGCCGATGCCTCCCGTCGTGATCGCGGCGGCCGACGTGAGCCGCAGCAAGCCCGATCCCGAGGGCTTCCTCGCCGGCGCCGCCGCGCTCGGGGTGGATGCCGCGCGCTGCATCGTGGTCGAGGACTCCGCCAACGGCATCGCCGCCGGACGCGCCGCCGGCATGCGCGTGATCGGCGTCGGCCCCCACGCCGCCGAGGCGGGGCCGACGTGGACGGTCTCCGATGCCCGCGGCATCCACGTGTCACGGGACGCGGACGGCGGGGCTGTCGTCACGCTCGACTGACCGGGCGGCCTGCGCGAGAAACCGGATTCACCTCGAGAAACCACATCCGCCTTCAGAAACCACGGTGCCGACGATTTCTCGGGGCGAAAGTGGTTTCTCGACCGCGGGGCAGCCGCCGTCAGTCGGTCTCGCCGTGGGCGGCGCGGTGTCCCTCGCTGAAGCTGAGGTTGCGGCCGAAGGCCTTGCCGATGGCCAGTGCGATGCCGACGATCACGAGGCCCACGACCAGTCCCGCGACGGCGGACACGGCCGTGTCGCCGATCCACACGATGACCGGGCCGAGGGGCTCGAGTGCGTGCTCGACGGCGTGCAGGAGTTCGACCGGGGCGTGCCAGCCGACCTCGCCGAGGTTGGCGAGCACGAGATGGCCGCCCACCCACAGCATCGCCACGGTGCCGACGATCGAGATGACGCGGAAGACCGCGGGCATCGACCGCACGATGCGCGTACCGGTGTGGCGCACGCGCACCGAACCGCTCTTGGCCATCTTCAGGCCGATGTCATCGATCTTCACCAGCAGGGCGACGGCGCCGTAGACCAGCGCCGTCATCGAGAGCGCGATGACCGCGAGCACGGCCAGGCGCAGCCAGAAGTCCAGGTCGGGATCGACGTTCGACAGGCCGATCAGCATGATCTCGGTCGACAGGATCAGGTCGGTGCGGATCGCGCCCATGACCAGTCGCTTCTCGTCGCGCCCGCCCTCGTCGTCGTGGCCGCCGTGGTGGAAGCCGAACCACTCGAGCACCTTCTCGGCGCCCTCGAAGCAGAGGTATCCGCCGCCGACGATGAGCAGCCACGGCAGAACCCCGGGCGCGAAGGCGGTGAGCAGCATCGCGATCGGGATGATGATCAGGAACTTGTTCGCGAGCGACCCGAGGGCGATGCGACCCACGACCGGAAGCTCCCGTGCAGGAGAGAGCCCCTGCACGTACTGCGGGGTGACGGCGGCATCGTCGATCACGACGCCTGCGGACTTGGCCGATGCCTTCAGCGCCGCGCTGAGGATGTCATCGACGACGGCGAGCAGACCTACGGACATGCCTGCAACAGTACCGGCCGGGCAGGACCCGACCGACGGATGCCGAGGCTTGCGCTCCTCGAATCGATTCGATAGCCTGGAATCCGGCGCTCCCGTGAGGAGCGCCTTTCGCCGTTTCCGCCCCCGTCTCGAACCCGGTCGTATGTCACGTTCTCTCACCACCGGTAGCCCCTGGCGCGTCATCCTCGCGTTCGCGGTGCCGCTGCTCATCGGCAACGTCGTGCAGCAGCTGTATCAGTTCGTCGACGCGATCGTCGTCGGGCGCCATCTCGGCGTCGATGCACTCGCCGCCGTCGGCGCGACCGGAAGCCTGCTGTTCCTGCTGCTCGGGTTCGCCTGGGGTCTGACGAGCGGATTCGCGATCCCCACGGCGCAAGCCTTCGGCGCCCGCGACGTCACGGCGGTGCGCCGCTCGGTGGCGGCGGGAACGATCCTCACCGCGATCACGACGATCGTGCTGACGGTCGGCGCGCCGCTGCTGGCCGGTCCCGCCCTGCACCTGCTGCAGACGCCGCCCGAGCTCATGGACGAGGCGACGGTGTTCGCCCAGGTCAGCTTCGTCGGCGCCGGCGCCATCATGGGCTTCAACTACCTCTCCGCGATCATCCGGGCGATCGGCGACTCGCGCACGCCGTTGCTGTTCCTCACGATCGCCTGCGGACTCAACGTGGTGCTCGTCATCCTCATGGTCGGTCCGTTCGGTCTGGGCGTGGCCGGCGCGGCGCTCGCGACCGTCGTCTCGCAGGCCCTCTCGGTGATCCTCTGCCTCGTGTACGTCCGCCGTCGGCTGCCCGTGCTCCACGTGCAGCGCGCCGACTGGCGCATCACGCGGGCCGATCTCGTCGAGCACCTGCGACTCGGCCTGCCCATGGGGTTCCAGGCGTCGATCATCGCGATCGGCACCCTGACGGTGCAGGTCGCGCTGAACACCCTGGGCGCCGACGCGGTCGCCGCGTACACGACGGCATCGCGCGTGGACGGCCTCGCCGTCGCCCTCCTGCAGTCGCTCGGGCTCGCGGCATCCATGTACGCCGCCCAGAACCTGGGGGCGCGCCGCCCGGATCGCATCCGTCGCGGCGTCGGACAGGCGATCTGGATGGCGCTGGCTGCCGCCGTCGTGCTCGGAGCGCTGCTCATCACGTTCGGAGCCCCGCTCGTGCGCCTGTTCGTCGGCGACGGCAGCGATACCGTCGTACAGCTGGCCGCGCTCATGCTGCTCATCAACGGCGCCAGCTACACGGCGCTGGGCGTGCTCTTCATCCTGCGCGGCACCCTGCAGGGTCTCGGCAGCACCGTCATCCCGACGGTGACCGGGCTCGTCGAGCTGGCGATGCGCGTGGGCGCGGCGGTCGTGCTCGGCCACATCTTCGGGTTCGTCGGCGTCGTGTGGAGCAACCCGCTCGCCTGGGTCGGCGCCAGCGTCATCCTCATCCCCGCGTACCTGCGCGCTCACCGGGCGCTCGAGCGGATGCCGGTCGACCCCGCAGAGCCGACTCTCACCACCCCCATCGCCGTCATCGGGCCGACGGACGGGTCGATGGTGGTGGATGCCGTGGTCACCCAGCCCATCCCGCTTCCGCAGCAGCCGGTCGCCGACCTCGTTGCGGGCCGCGTGCGACGGTGGAAGGGTGGGACGCGAGCGAAGCGGAGGACGCGATGAAAGCTGTTCTGGGTGATGTGACGGTGGCGGAGGCCGACCGCGACGACCTGATCTCCATCGAAGGCAACTGGTACTTCCCGCCGTCGAGCGCGAACGGGGACCTCCTGCAGGAGAGCCCCACGCCCTACACCTGCCCGTGGAAGGGCGAGTGCCAGTACTACTCCGTGCGCTCCGGCGACGAGCTGCTGGCCGACCGTGCCTGGTCGTACCCCGATCCCTACGAGAGCGGCATCGCCCGCGTCGGCAAGGACTTCTCGGGATACGTCGCGTTCTGGAAGGAAGTTCGCGTCGAGGACTGACTCGCGGCGGCGACCACACCCGCCGAATCGACGGCAGGATAGAAGCCGTGACCGCGCCGCTTCAGAACCTCACGCAGATGCCCGACCCGCAGTACCTCATGGTCGGGGACGGCTACCGCATCGCGACGTACTCGTGGGGTGACGAGGACGCGCCGACTGTCGTCGTCGTGCATGGGTTTGCATCGAGCACGAAGGACAACTGGGTCGCGACGGGCTGGGTGCGCGATCTCACCGCTGCCGGATATCGGGTGCTCGCGCTCGACCAGCGCGGCCACGGAGCCAGCGACAAGCCGCACGAGCCCCGCGCGTACGATATCCGCCAGCTCGCCGGGGACGTCGAGACGATGCTCGACACCTACCTCGTCGACGAGGCGTTCTACGTCGGGTACTCCCTCGGCGCCCGCGTGGGCTGGGAGGTCGTGCAGGACATCGCCCCCCGCATTCCGCGGGCCGTTCTCGGCGGGGTTCCCGACGGCATCCCGCTCGCGCGCCTCGACCTCGATCAGGTGCGCGCGCTCATCGCAGACGGCACGCCGGTCACCGATCGCGTCACGCAGAACTACATCGCGCTCGCCGAGCGCGTGCCGGGCAACGACCTGCGGGCGCTCCTCGCCATCGCCGAGGGCATGCGGTCGTCGAAGACCGTCGATCCCGACCCCGCGCATGCCCCGCAGCAGCCGGCGATGTTCGCGACGGGATCGCTCGACGGCATCATCGAAGGTTCGAAGGCGCTCGCCGCCGCCTGCCCCCAGGGCCGCTTCGTCGAGATCCCCGACCGCCACCACTTCAACGCGCCGGGTTCGCGGGTCTTCCGCAGCGCCGCCCTCGAGTTCCTCGGTTCGTAACCCCCACCCCTTCGCCGAGCCGCTACGTTTCGCGCGAGCCGCTACGCCAGATCGTGGCGGCTCGCGCAGAACGTAGCGGCTCGGCATCCGCCCCGGGGAGGGGGAGGGGGGTCAGGCCTTCGCGATGGCGTCTTCGAGGGCGACCCAGGCGAGCATCGCGCACTTCACGCGCGCCGAGAACTTCGAGACGCCCGACAGGGCCGCGGCGTCGCCGTAGACCTCCTCGTCGAGCTCGATCGTGCCCCGCGAGCGCAACGCCTCACGGAAACCCTCGATCAGCTGCAGGGCCTCGGCCCGGCTGAGCCCCTCCTCGGCGACGAGGTCGGCGAGCATGGATGCCGAGGCCTGCGAGATCGAGCAGCCCCGGCCCTCCCACTGCACGTCGGCGATCGTCTCCCCGTCGACGCGGGCGCGCAGCGTGATCTCGTCGCCGCACACGGGGTTCTTCTGGTGCGAGGTGCCGATCGTGCCGACCTTTGCGGGCGCGTCGCCCTCGTCGGTGAGACCGAAGTGCTGCGGATGCTTGGAGTGATCGAGGATCAGCTCACGGTAGAGGGCGTCGAGATCACTCATGTCAGACTCCGAAGTAGGGGCGGATGCCGGCGACGGCCTCGATGAGACGGTCGACGTCGTCGGTGGTGTTGTACAGGGCGGTGCTCGCGCGAACGCTCGCCGTGACGCCGTAGCGCGTGTGCAGGGGCGCGGCGCAGTGGTGGCCGACGCGGACGGCGATACCCCGCGCGTCGAGGAATTGGCCCGCGTCATGGGCGTGCACGCCGTCGACGTCGAACGACCACAGCCCCACGCGCCCGACGCCGGCGGCGTCGCCGAGCAGACGGATGCCGGGGATCTCGACGAGCCCCGCGCGCATCCGATCGGCCAGCATGCCCTCGTGGGCATGGATGCGATCCAGCCCGACGGCGTCGAGATAGCGCACAGCCGCCGCCAGGCCGATCGCGGGGCCGACGGGCTGGGTGCCCGCCTCGAAGCGCTGCGGCGGCGGCAGGTACTCGGCGCGGTCGAGCGTCACGGTGGTGATCATCGACCCGCCCGTGAGGAACGGCGGCAGCGACTCGAGCACCGGCGTGCGCCCATAGAGACCGCCGACCCCGTACGGGCCGAGCATCTTGTGACCGCTGAACACCGCCAGATCGACGCCGAGAGCGGGCAGGTCGAGCGGGATATGCGGCGCGGACTGGCAGGCGTCCATCACGGTGATCGCGCCCACGCCTTGCGCGAGGGCGACGAGCTCGGCGACCGGGTTCACGATGCCGAGAACGTTCGAGACATGCGTGAAGGCGACGACGCGGGTGCGCTCGGTGATGAGGGATGCCGCGGCATCCATGTCGAGCGTGCCGTCGTCGTGCGTCGGGATGTGGCGCAGCACGGCGCCGGTGCGGGCCGCGAGCTCCTGCCACGGAGTGAGGTTCGCGTGGTGCTCGATCGCGGTCGTGACGATTTCGTCACCCGGTCTCACGAGGCGCGCATTCCCGATGGAGTATGCGACGAGGTTGAGGCCCATCGTGGCGCCGCTCGTCCAGACGAGCTGTTCGGGCTGCGCGCCGACGAACCCGGCCACGGTGGCTCGCGCGTCTTCGAACAGCTCCGTCGCCTCGGCGGCCAGCGTGTGCGCGCCGCGGTGCACGGCGGCGTTCGCGTGCGTCAGGAAGTCGCGCTCCGCATCGAGCACGGCGAGCGGCTTCTGACTGGTCGCGGCGGAGTCGAGATAGGCGAGCGGATGGCCGTTGACCTGCTCGCCGAGGATCGGGAAGTCGGCCTTGATCGCGGAGGCGTCCAGGGCCGTTACGGGCGCGGTGGAAGCGGGGGACGCGGTCGCGGAAGTCACCCCTCTAGGCTACGCCCCGGCATCCGTCACGGCTCCGGCGCGACGGAGCCGCCTCGGATGCCGTCAACTCTCGTCTTCGGTGTGGGCGACCAGTCCGTAGCTCGGCAGCCGTCCGTCACGACGGTCATCTCCGAGAAGCGGGCGGGAGCGGCGGCCGTAGATCAGCTCCGACGAGTCGAGCAGCCACGGCACCAGTGTGATCTGCACGCCGTGCACGAGCATGAGCTGCTGTGCGATGCGGCGCGCGCGTCGGTTGTGCAGGAACGTCTCCCACCAGTGACCGACGATGTACTGCGGCATGTAAACCGTGACGACGGCGCTGCCGTGCTTCTCGCGATACTTCGTGATGAACTGGGCGATCGGAGGCGCGTAGTGGCGGTAGGGCGATTCGATCACCACGAGCGGGACCGGCATGTTGTGGAGCTTCCAGTCCTCCTGCACTTCGCGGGCTTCTTCCGCCGTGACCGCGACGTGTACCGCCAACGTCTTGTCGTGCCTGCCCGACAGGGCGTAGTCGATCGCCTTCGCCGTCGGCTTCTGCAGCGTGCCCACCAGCACGAGCGCGACATCTCCGGTCGAGCCGTAGTGCACGTCGTCGTCCATGGCGATCTCGTGCGAGACGTCGCGGTAGTAGCGGTGCACCCCGATCATGAGGAACGACAGCAGCGGGATCGCGATGAAGACGAGATAGGCGCCGTGGGTGAACTTCGTGATCGTCACGATCACGAGGACGACGATCGTGAACGTCGCCCCGAGCGCATTGATGAACAGGCCCGAGATCGCCTCTCGCCGCGCCTTCGCCGCCTTCGGGGAGAGCAGGCGCAGCTCGCGCCGCCAGTGCTTGACCATGCCGAGCTGGCCGAGTGAGAACGAGACGAAGACTCCGATGATGTACAGCTGGATCAGCGTGGTCAGCTTCGCCTGGAAGATCACGAGCACGAGCACCGCGGCAAGGCCCAGGATGATCATGCCGTTCGAGTACACGAGACGGTCGCCGCGCGTGTTCAGCGCCTTCGGCGCATAGCCGTCGCGTGCGAGCACCGACCCGAGCAGCGGGAAGCCGTTGAAGGCCGTGTTGGCCGCCAGCAGCAGGACGGCGGCGGTTGCGGCCTGCACCACGAAGAAGAGGATGCTGCCGTTGCCGAACGTCGCAGCGGCTACCTGCGCCATGAGGCTCGGCTGCACGAGCGCCTCGCAGTTGAAGCCGATCAGCCGGCACGGATCCTCCGAGTAGTGCACACCGGCCACGAGAGCGAGCACCGTGAGGCCCGCGAACATCGTGATGGCGATCGAACCCATCAGAACGAGCGTCGTCTGGGCGTTTCGGATCTTCGGCTGGCGGAACGCCGGAACACCGTTGGAGACGGCCTCCACGCCGGTCAGGGCGGAACAGCCGCTGGAGAACGCGCGCAGGATCAGCAGGATGAGAGCGGCCTGGCTGAGGTCTTCTGCCTGCACGGCGAACTGGGCGCTCTCGGCGATCGGCGCATCGCCCAGCATCCAGCGCACGAGCCCCGTACCGATCATGAGCATGACCGAACCGATGAACAGGTAGGTCGGAATCGCGAAGGCCGTCGAGGCTTCGCGGACGCCGCGGAGGTTGACCAGGATGATGAGCACGACGAAGCCGACCGCGAGCTCGACGCGCCAGGGGTCGAGGTTCGGCAGGGCCGAGATGATGTTGTCCACGCCCGAGGCGACCGACACGGCCACCGTCAGGATGTAGTCCACCAGCAGGGCCGCCGCGACCACGACGCCGGCTTTCTCGCCCAGGTTCGTGCGGGCGACCTCATAGTCGCCGCCGCCCGAGGGGTAGGCCTTGATCAGCTGGCGGTAGCTGAGCACCACCACGATGAGCAGGGCGACGACCGCCGCCGCGACCCAGGGGCTGAGCGCCAGGAAGGCCGTGCCGCCGATCAGGAGGATCATCAGCAGCTCCTGCGGGGCATAGGCCACCGAGGAGAGAGCGTCGGAGGCGAAGATCGGCAGCGCCATCTTCTTGGGCAGCAGCTGTCCTTCGAGCTCCTCGCTCGTGAGGGGCTCGCCGATGAGGATGCGCTTGGCGATCGGCGTCTCTTCGCCGGGGCCGCGACTGTCGTCTGTCACGGCGGGCGACATTACGCGGTCGCGTGTCGCCGCGCAATCCCGGCGAGCGTGAGAATGACGCCGCGAGGCTGCAAGGATCGACGCATGCGGAACGAGGTCTACTCCGGTGTCGTCGCGCTGGCCATCGGATTCGTGGTCGGAATCGTGCTGTTCGTGCCGTTCGTGGCGATCAGCTACCGTCGCCGCGGCCGGCTCGCCGTCGGCCGATTTCTGCTGTGGGCCGCCGCCCTCGTCTACTTCTGGGCCATCTGGACGTACACGCTGCTTCCCCTGCCCGACGCCGAGAATTACGCCTGCGCGGGCGCGAACCTGAACATCTGGGCCTTCATCGACGACCTTCGCGGCGCCCGCAGCCTCACCGACTTCGCCGTCCTGCAACTGGCGCTGAACGTGCTGCTGTTCATGCCGCTCGGGTTCTTCCTGCGGGTGCTCGGAGGTCGCGGCATCGTCGTTGCGTTCGCGACCGGCCTGCTGGTGTCGCTGACGATCGAGACCACCCAGCTCACCGGGGTGTGGGGACTGTACCCGTGCGCGTACCGCGTCTTCGACGTCGACGACATGCTCACGAACACGGTCGGGGCGGTGCTCGGCTCGCTCGTCGCGCTGATCGTCCCCCGACGGTGGTGGGTGCGTCGATCGACGGATGCCGGGAGCCGCCCGCACCCGGTCACGCGCGGACGCCGGCTGCTCGCCATGTTCTGCGATCTGCTCGGCGTCGTGCTCGTCGGGTACGGTTCGGCCGTCGCCGTGCAGGTGTTCCTCGAGTACGTCGTTCGCGACCATGCCGCCGTCCTCGACGGTGCCGCGGGTCGCCACGCGCTCACGGTGACGCCGATCGCGATGTGGGCCGTCGTCGTGCTCGTCACCGGCCGCACGCCCGGTGACCTGGCCGTCGAACTGCGCTACCGCGGCGGGCCGCTGCCGGCCCCGGTGGCACGGCCGCTGCGGTTCGTCGCCGGCATCGGCGGCTATCTGCTGCTGGGGCTCGTGCCGGCGCCCGGGACCTTCGTGCAGTTCGTGTTCGCCGCGGCATCCGTCGTGCTCGTGTTCACGACGCGCGACGGCCGGGGGCTGCCGGGGCTGCTGAGCGGGCAGCGGCTCGTCGACGCGCGTGAGCCGGCTGCCGCGGTGGATGACGGCGGGACGGTGTTCACAACTCCGGAGAAGTCGTCCCGAAACGGGTGAACGGCCGGGCGCCGGCTGTTGGCGGCGTCGAATCTCCGGAGTTGTGAACCGAGCGGAAGGGCGCCCGTCTGATCCGCGGCTGCGTGTTACTGCGGAGCGTAGAAGTACAGGATCGTCCCGACCGGGCCGTCGGCACCGTCGGTGTCGGCGAACACGCTGTACGAGGGCGTGCCGTTCTTGAACGAGGAACGCTGGGGGTCGAAGGCGAAGCGGATGCTGCCCGAGGCGCGGGGTGTCTCACTCGCGGGCGCCGGTGTGAGGGCGCGCACCTCGGCCGCGCTCATTCCGATCTTCAGGCCGAACTCCGCCGTGATCGGCACTCCGCCCACCTCGTTCGCGGTGAACAGCGCGTACGCCGGCTGCGAGAAGTCCGCTCGCGTCAGCGTCGCGGTCGGGACCATCTCGAACAACGAGAATCCGTTCCACGTGTACACGGTGTAGTCCGGCAGTGTCGATCCGTTGCCCGCTTGCGTGCGCTGCGTCGGAGGCGCCCCGAAGGCCGCGGTGAGGGCCGCGACGGCGGCGGCGGGTTCGTCGGCCCATCGGTAGGTGAAGGGCTGGCCGGCGGCGGTCGTGAGTGTGAAGCCGGTCGCCGAGAACGCCACGCCCGTGGCCGCGGCGGTCGTGGTGGGACTCGGCGTCGAGGAGGGGGTGGATGCCGGGACCGACGCATCGTCGGTCGCCACCGCCGTCGCCGACGTGGCCGGTTGCGCCGAATCGGACGGGCGGGTCAGTGCGAAGCCGACCACGGCGACGACGGCCACCGCCAGCACGCCGACGACGATGCCGAGGATCAGCGTCGTGCGAGAACCGCCTCCACCGCCCGGGGTGCGGGGTTCGCGGGGTTCGCGCGGCGGCTTCGGATCACGCGGTTCGCGCGAAGGCCGAGGCTCGCGCGCCGCCCGGGGCTCGCGCGCCGCCCGGGGCTCGCGCGCCGCCCGGGGCTCGCGCGCCGCCCGGGGCTCGCGCTCCGCCCGGGGCTCGCGAGCCGGGCGCTCCGGCTCGTCGGGCTGGGGGCCGAACAGATCCTCGAGGCTCATCCGAGGAACTCCCGTGCCGCGACGACCAGCGCGTCCGCTCCGCGCTCGATCGTGGGGTGCAGGATCGGGGCGAAGAAGGGCGAGTGGTTGGTGGGGATGTCCTCGTTCACGGTGCCGCGCGCGACGGCATCCGCGAACTGCTGCGGGTCGAGCCCGCCCCAGAACCAGTAGACGAGCGGCACGCCCGCCTCGCGGGCGAACCACGAGACGTCCTCGCTTCCGGTGAACATGCCCGGGTCGACGACCGTCCCTTCGCCGAAGGCGCGTTCCCACGCTGCGGACAGGCGCGCGGTGGCCTCGTGGTCGTTGATCGTCGGCGGCAGCGAGTGGTCGGTCGTGATGACCGGCTCCTCCTCCGCTCCGGATGCCGCGGCCTCCGCCCGCACGATGCGTTCGACGCGTGCGAGCACGTCGGCGCGGGCCTCGTCGTCGGGGTAGCGCAGGCTCAGCTCGAGCTTCGCCTCGGCGGGGATGATGTTGTTCTTGAGTCCCGCGTGGATCGAGCCGACGGTGACGACGGCCATCTCCCGCGGGTCGATCTCGCGCGACACGATGGTCTGCAGGCGCATGACGGTGGCGGCGGCCATGACGACGGGGTCGATGGTGGCGTGCGGTCGCGAACCGTGGCCGCCGCGGCCGAGAAGGCGCACGGTGAGGCCGTCCGAGGCCGCCATCTGCGTTCCGGGGCGCACACCGATCGTGCCCGCCGGGAGCGGCGTCAGGTGCTGGCCGAGCACGATGTCGGGCTTCGGGAAACGGTCGAGTACGCCGTCGGCGATCATCGCCTGGGCGCCCGCACCATACTCCTCGGCGGGCTGGAAGACGGCGACGACGGTTCCCGACCACTCGTCGCGGGTCGCCGCGAGCCGCTCGAGCGCGCCGAGCAGGGCCGTCACGTGCATGTCGTGGCCGCACGCGTGCATCACGGGCACGTCGGTGCCGGCCGGGTCGATGCCGCGGGCGGTGCTGGCGTAGGCGAGGCCGGTCTGCTCGGCGACCGGAAGGCCGTCCATGTCGGCGCGCAGCCACACGACGGGTCCGTCGTCGGTGGCCGTGCCGGTGATGCTCGTGGCGACGCCGGTGGTGCCGAGGCCTTCGACGTACTCGAGACCGAGAGCGGTGAGCTCGCGGGTGATGACACCCGCCGTGCGGGTCTCCTGGAACGACAGTTCCGGGTGGCGGTGCAGGTCGATGTAGAGGGCTTCGAGGTCGATGCTCATGCCTTCGAGAGTACGCGGCGGTCACTCGGCCGTCGCCGAGCGCGCGCGTTGCGGCCGTTCCCGCCGCGTCGCGGGGACTGGTCGCGCCGCGTCGTCGGGACTGCTCGCGCCGCGTCGCGGGGACTGCTCGCGCCGCGTCGCGGCTCTCCGCGTCTCCGCGTCGCGGCATCTCCCCGTTCCGTACTCAGTCTGGCCGGTCCCGGCATCCGGTGTGGTCCGCGTGTTTCCGCGGCACGGGCGCCGAGGTCCCGAAGCGCAGACTGAATACGGAACAGGGGAGGACGGGCGGCGCGAACCGGTGGTCAGTGCGGCGGCGCGGTGGAGCCGCGCACCACGAGCTCGAACGGCAGGGATGCCGAGGCAGCCGCCGCCTCGTCGACGCCCAACTCCGCGAGGATCGTCTGTCCGGCGCGCTCGCCCTGTGCGTGCGGGAACTGCTCGATCGTTGTCAGCTCGAACAGTTCCGCCAGCTCGTGCCCGTCGACGCCGATGACCGACAGCCGGCCGGGCACCTCGATGCCGAGTTCGCGCGCCGCCGCCAGCACGCCGAACGCCATCTCGTCGGATGCGGCGAAGATCGCGGTGGGCGCGTCGGGGCCGGAGAGCAGTTCACGCGATACGCGGCGCGCCCCCTCGACGGTGAAGTCGGCCGTGACGAAGCGGGGTGCGGCGACACCGGCATCCCTCATCGCCTGCGCGAATCCGCGGCGCCGGCGCGTGGGGATGTCGAGGGTCTCGCCCGCATCGTCCGGCAGACTCCAGCCGAGGTGCACGATGTCGCGGTGGCCGAGTTCCAGCAGGTGCTGCGTGGCGAGCCGGCCCACGGCCGTGTCGTCGACGCGCAGCCCCCGCAGCTCGGCATGCGGAACGCCGAGCGCCACGACGGGAACGGGCAGCTCGTTCAGCTGGCGCAGCTCGTCGGCGCTCAGCTCGACCGACAGCACGATGAGGCCGTCGACGCGTCGGCGGCGCAGCGACGTCTCGAACAGGCTCCGCCGCTGCGCCGGATCGTCGGTCAGGTTGTACAGCGTCATGTCGTAGCCGCGCGGCGCGAGCTGCGCGGCGATGCCGTCGAGCACGGTGGCGAAGAACCACCGGTCCAGCAGCGGCACGATCACGCCGATGTTCTCGGCGCGGCCGGAGGCGAGGGTGGATGCCGCGGCCGAGACGACGTAGCCGAGGTCGGCGGCCGCGGCGCGCACACGCTCGCGCGTCGCCTCGGAGAGGCGTCCCCGTCCGCTGAGGGCGCGCGACACCGTCGCCGTCGAGACGCCGGCGGCGCGCGCGACCTCCTCGATGCCGGTCACGTCAGTCCGCGACCATCCACACCGCGACGTCGACGGGCAGCTCCGTGCCGTCGAACGGCTCGCTCGAGACCAGCACGGTACCCGACGGCAGCATCACCGGCGCGGCCCCGGCGTTGGCGATCACGGTGACCCGACCGGACCGGAACGCGATCACGTCGTCGCCGTAGCCGTCGAGCCACTCCAGCGTCGCCGCTCCGAGGCCCTCGGCGCGGCGGGTCGCCAGCAGCGTGCGGTACAGCCACAGCGTCGAGTCGGGGTCGGACTCCTGCGCGTCGCGGGCGAGCGTGGCCCATTCGGCCGGCTGCGGCAGCCACGACTGGCCCGTCGGGCTGAAGCCGTAGGCGGCGGCATCCGCGGTCCACGGGATCGGCACCCGGCACCCGTCGCGGCCGTAGCGCTCGCCGTCGGTACGGAACCAGGTCGGATCCTGCCGAGACGCGGGCGGCAGCGCGATGACCTCGGGAAGGCCGAGCTCCTCGCCCTGGTAGAGGTATGCGGAGCCGGGCAAGGCGAGCATCACGGTCGTCGCGGCGCGGGCGCGGCGCAGGCCCACCTCGGGAATCGGCTGGCCGGGCGAGTCGGGACCGATGCCGTGGCCCTGCGGGTTCTCGGCGGTCAGCGCGAGCCGCGACGCGTGGCGCACGACGTCGTGGTTCGACAGCACCCAGGTAGCCGGGGCGCCGACCGCAGGGAACGCGCGCAGCGACTCAGAGATGACCTCGCGGATGGCCGCGGCATCCCACTCGGTCATGAGGTACGGGAAGTTGAACGCCTGGTGCATCTCGTCGGAGCGCACCCACTCGGCGGTGCGGTCGACGGTGGGCAGCCACGCCTCGGCGCAGAGCGCACGGTCGCCGTCGTACTCCGCGAGCACACGGTGCCAGTCACGGTAGATCTCGTGCACACCCTCCTGACCCCAGTACGGCACGTCGTCGTCGGAGCCGCCCATGCTGTCGGCATCCACCGCGGGAAGGTGATCGGGCAGACCGTCGGTCTTGACGAGGCCGTGCGCGACATCGACGCGGAAGCCGTCGACGCCGCGGTCGAGCCAGAACCGCAGGATGCCGCGGAACTCCTCCTGCACCTCGGGGTTCGACCAATCGAAGTCGGGCTGGCTCGTGTCGAACAGGTGCAGGTACCACTGCTCCGGCGTGCCGTCGGCCTCGGTGACGCGGGTCCACGCCGGGCCGCCGAAGACCGACTCCCAGTTGTTGGGCGGCAGCTCGCCGTTCTCACCCTTGCCGTCGCGGAAGAGGTAGCGGGCGCGCGCGGCACTGCCGGGGGCTGCGGCCAGCGCCTCCTGGAACCAGACGTGCCGGTCGGAACTGTGATTGGGCACGAGGTCGACGATCACGCGGATGCCGCGCTCGTGCGCGCCGGCGAGCATCTCGTCGAAGTCGGCGAGCGTGCCGAACAGGGGGTCGACGTCGCAGTAGTCGGCGACGTCATACCCGGCATCCTTCTGCGGAGAGCGGTAGAAGGGGCTCAGCCACACGGCGTCCACGCCCAGGGCGCGCAGGTCGTCGAGATGCGCCGTCACGCCGGGGAGGTCACCGATGCCATCGCCGGAGGCGTCGGCGAACGAGCGCGGGTAGATCTGGTAGATCACCGCGGTGCGCCACCATTCGGCGCCGGGGCGGCTCTCGCCGATGTCGGGGAGGGAGAAGGTCAACTGCGACGTCATGGCATCAGCGTAGCGCAAGCGCTTGCGCACCCGGTGGCGGTTCTCGCGCGACGGGTCGCGTCCGGCGGCGACTAGCCTTGACCGGTGACTTCCGAGGCCCTCGCCCACGCCGAATCGCTCATCGCCGGCATCCCCGACTTCCCGCAGCCGGGCGTGCTGTTCCGCGACATCTCGCCGCTGCTCGCCGACGCGCAGGCCCTGCGCACCGTCGTGGATGCCGTGATCGAGCCCTTCGCGGGGCAGTTCGACGTCGTCGCGGGCATCGAGGCGCGCGGGTTCATATTGGCCGGCGCGGTCGCGATCGCGGCGGGTGTGGGGATGGCGCCGATCCGCAAGGCGGGCAAGCTGCCGCGGCCCGCGGCATCCGTCTCCTACGCCCTCGAGTACGGCACGGCCGAGATCGAGATGAGCGACGACCTCGAGGCGGGCACGCGCGTGCTGCTGGTCGACGACATCCTCGCCACGGGCGGCACTCTGCGCGCGGGCCAGCACCTGCTCGACGAGCTCGGCCTGCAGCTGGCGGGGACGGCGGTGCTGATGGAGCTCGTCGAGCTTCAGGGGCGCGCGGTGTGCGGCCCGGTCCATTCCGTCTTCCGGGTCTAAGTCCGGTCGGCGACCGAGGCGCGCATCCGCAACGGCAGCGGAACCAGGTGCGCCACCGGGGGAGGGGATGATCCGTCTGCCGCGGCGCCGCGCTCGATCAGGTCGATGAGTTCGTCCGCGGCGGCGCGGCCGAGAGCGCGCTGCGGGAAGGCGAAGGTCGTGAGGCCCGGCCGCAGCCAGCGGGCGAACGACGTGTCGTCGAACGAGAGCACCGAGACGTCTTCGGGCACACGCACCCCGCGCTCCTGGAGCGCCTGGTAGGCGCCCATCGCCAGGCGGTCGTTGAAGCACAGGAGCGCATCGACCTCGGCGCCACTGTCGAGCACCTCCGACACGAGGCGGAAGCCCTCCGGCGGCAGCCACTGCACCGTGGGACGTGCCGACACGATCTGCCGCCCTGCCTCGGCGAAGACCGAGAGGGCGCCGCTGAGACGCTGGGCGGCGGCGAGGCCGAACGGGTGCGCGTTCGCCGGGTCGTCGCCGACGCCGATGAGGTGGATGCGCCGGTGCCCGGTGTCCACGAGCAGGCGCGCGGCGGCGGCACCGGCCGCGACCTCGTCCGGAAGCACGCGCACGTAGTCGGCGTCGTCGGTCGGCTCGATGTTCAGCAGCACGGTCGGCATGCGGGTCGCCTCCACCGGGATAGCGCGCGCGTGGGTCATCATCGTGGCCAGCACCACCCCGTCGACCTGGCGATCGAACATCGCGTCGAGCAGGTCGCGCTCCAGATGCGCGTCACCGCCCGTCTCGCCGACGAGCACCATGTAGCCGCGCGCACGGGCCGCCTCGATCGCGCCGCGGATCATCTCTCCGGCTACGACTTCGCGCTGCCCCCGCTCGTGCTGCACGCCCTCCACGAGCACGACCTCCGCCCGCTCGCGCAGTGGCTGACCGTGCGGCCCGCCAACACCATCACGGTGCTCGACACCCACGACGGCATCGGCGTCGTCGACGTGGGCGAGAGCGACCTGAAGCCCGGCGTTCCGGGACTCCTCGCCCCCGCGCAGATCGACGCGCTCGTCGAGGCGATCCACGACGCGAGCGGCGGGACGAGCCGGCTCGCCACTGGCGCGGCCGCCTCGAACCTCGACCTCTACCAGGTGAATTGCACCTACTACGACGCGGTCGGTGCCGACGATCGTGCCTACCTGCTCGCGCGGCTGATCCAGCTGATGGTGCCCGGCATCCCGCAGGTGTACTACGTCGGCCTGTTCGCCGGGCGCAACGACGTCGACCTCCTGCACGCCACCGGCGTGGGCCGCGACGTCAACCGCCACCACTACACGCCCGATGAGATCGCCGCCGAGCTCGAGTGCCCCGTCGTGCGCGCGCTGGGCGAGCTGCTGCGGCTGCGGGCCGCGCATCCGGCTTTCGACGGCGAGTTCACCGCCGAGCTCGGCGGCACCGCCGGGGTGCTGCGCTGGGTGCATGCGGCCCATCGGGTGGAGGTCGCCTTCGACGTCGCGTCGCGCGCCTTCACACTGACGGCGACCGGCGCGGATGCCGAGACGGATGCCGAGGTGCGCCGCACCGTCGATGACCTGCTCGCCGCCGGGTGAGGCCCGCGCCCCCGGCGGCGTGCAGCACAGGATGGGATACTCGGAGGCGTGACTTTCGAACCCACCGTGCTCGTGACTTCGCAAACCGCCGCCGAGATCCACCTCGCCGGTGAGGTCGACGAGGTCTTCGCCTCGACGCAGGAGGGGCTGCGCAGCCGCATCGTCGAGTCGATCCGGCTGATGGCCGCGTCGGCGGGTGAGCCGGTCACCGCGACCGTCGTCGACGGCGCCACACGGTGGGCCCTCGTCGTCAGCCCCGATGGCAGCTTCACCGAGGCCACAGCGTCGGCGACGGAGGTGGTCGCGGAGCCCATCGCTGCGGCTGCGCCGGCGGCCGATGCCGTGCCGGCACCGGTCGCGGCGGCGTCGCCTGCGGCTGGCGAATCCGATGCCGCACCGATCTCCGCCGTGCCCGTCACGGCGGCCCCGTCCGCCGCGGCGGCTGCGGAGTCCGCCCCCGCGACGACCGCGGTGGCGGTGACCGACGGGCCGCTGCGCAGCGGCGGC
>NZ_JAUF01000080.1:0-58886 GCF_000585455.1 Microbacterium sp. MRS-1 | reverse complement strand
GGAGGGGGAAAGAACGCACACCGGTCGTTGAGCGAGCGCAGCGAGTCGAAACGTCCCGCGCCGCGACGTCAGGCTTCGACGATCTCCAGCTGACGGAAGAGGTCTGCGCCGATCGCCTGTCGCGTGTCGTCGAGGATCGCGTCCGGCACGGGCTGGTCGACCGTGAGCACCGAGAGCGCACGGCCCGAGGCGTCGGGCTGAGCGACGAACAGACCGGCGATGTTGATGCCCGCCTCCCCCAGCTTCTGGCCGTAGATCGCGACGATGCCGGGGCGGTCTGCGTAGCGCATGAGGATGTGGTGCTTCTCGATCGGAACCTCGATCTCGTAGCCGTTGATGCCGACGATCTTGGGGACCATGCGGGTTCCGGCCAGGGTTCCCGCAACCTCGAGCACCGTTCCGTCCGACAGCGTGCCGCGCAGAATCGTGATGTTGCGATAGAGCGGGCTGTCGGCCTCGACGATCAGACGGGTCTCGATGCCGCGCTGCTCGGCGAACAACGGCGCGTTCACGTAGGACACGTTCTCGCTGACGATCTTCGTGAAGATGCCCTTCAGCGCCGCGAGGCGGTAGACGCTGACGTCGTAGGCGGCGAGCTCGCCGCGCACCTCGATGTCCAGGCTCGTGAGGGCGCTGGTCGCAAGGCCGGAGAACACCTGACCGAGTTGCTCGACGAGAGCGATACCGGGACGCACGAACGGGTCGATGACTCCACCGGCGACGTTGACCGCATCGGGCACGAGGTCGCCTTCGAGGGCGAGTTTGACCGATCGGGCCACGGAGATGCCGGCCTTCTCCTGCGCCTCGTCGGTCGACGCGCCCAGGTGCGGGGTCACCACGACGTTCGGAAGCGACAGCAGCGGGAACGCGGTGCCGTCGGGCTTCGGGGGCTCGCTCGTGAACACGTCGAGTCCGGCGCCGGCGATCTCCCCCGTGGTCAACGCCGTGTAGAGCGCCTCCTCGTCGATGAGTCCACCGCGCGCGACGTTGACGACGTACGCGGTCGGCTTCATACGCGCGAACTGCGCCGCGCCGATCATGCCGGTCGTCTCGGGCGTCTTGGGCATGTGGATCGTGATGAAGTCACTCTGCGCGAGCAGGTCATCGAGGCTCAGGAGCGTGACGCCGAGCTGCTGGGCGCGCGTCGGCGTGACATACGGGTCGTACGCCACGACGCTCACGCCGAATGCCTGCAGACGAGCGGCGATGAGGGCGCCGATGCGGCCGAGGCCGATGATGCCGACGGTCTTCTCGAAGAGCTCTGTGCCCGTGAACGAGCTGCGCTTCCAGGCACCGGCGGCCAGCGACGCGTGAGCGGCGGGGATGTGACGGGCAAGGCTCAGGATGTGCCCGATCGTCAGCTCGGCCGCCGAGATGATGTTGGAGGTCGGCGCGTTGACGACCATGACCCCCGCGGCCGTGGCGGCCTTGATGTCGACGTTGTCGAGTCCGACGCCGGCACGCGCGACGACCTTGAGTACTGGAGCCGCTGCGATCGCCTCGGCATCCACCTTCGTCGCCGATCGGATCAGGATGGCGTGGGCGTCGGCCAGAGCCGACAGGAGCGCGGGACGGTCGGTGCCGTCGACCTGACGGACATCGAAGTCCGGCCCCAGGGCATCGATCGTGGCGGGTGAGAGTTCTTCGGCGATGAGGACGACAGGCTTGGACACAGCGGCAGGACCTTTGCGCAGGATCGGAGCGGGTGGAAGGATGCCAGCCTACCGGTCAGACCCCCCTGCCCCCGACCGTATGACGGCCGGGCAAAAGCGTGGGATCAGCCGAGCATCGACGAGCCGGACGGCCCCACGGTGTAGGTCAGGATGTTCAGCCAGAACACCGCCACGAGACACAGACCGGTGATGAGGACGAGGGCGAACTCCCACCACGTCCGCCGCCAGCCGACGGCGAAGGCGACGCCGAACGCGATCAGCGGGAAGACGACCGACAGCAGCAGCACGAACCAGCCGTAGGCGTTCAGCGGCTGAGCGCCCGATGCGGCCTGCGAGAGGAAGCCGACGGCGTTCCACACGAAGTACGCGTAGAACAGACCGAACACGACGGAGATGGCGACGATCAGCCAGGTGGGCAGGGCACGCGTGCGGGAGGGCGTGGGGGCGTTCGTGGTCATCGTCCCACAGCCCCGACGAGGATGAACGGCCACGGTACGAGCAGGGCGAGACCGCCGACCAGCAGCAGGACGCGCACCCAGGCCTTCGCGGCGCGGGTGAGGACGAACACCGTGAGGAACCACACCGGCGCCGCCGCGACGGCGAGCCACAGGGCGGCCGCGTACCCGACCGGGCTGACGAGGAACTCTGCCGTGCCCTGCAGACGCAACCCGCCGATGATCCAGCCGATGGTGAACAGCAGGTAAGCGCCGGCGAGGATGCCGAGGGTCACGAGCATCGCGTTCGACATCTGCGTCGGCGCGTCGGGCATCGTGACGGTGCCGTCCGCATCGATGTGGCCGACGGTGGTGCTGCCCTTGCCGACGGCCGTGAATCCGTCGGGAAGCACGGCCGGCTCGGGCGCGACCGTCGGGGCGGTCACCGGCTCGGCGGTGGGTCGGTGGCCCACCTCGAGAGTGGGGTCATCGTCGCCGTCCCAGCTCAGGGCGTCGTCATCACGTGGCGTGCTCACCCCGAAAGCGTACTGCGGACGGCGGCCGCGGCCGCGGCCGCCGCCACCACGACCGGGTCGGTGACGTCGTGGCCGCCCGCTCCTCCCCCGGGCCCCGACGGCACGTCGAGACCGGTGACGGCGCGGGCGGACAGATGCACGGCGTCGACGCCCACGGCAACGATGCGCGCGATGTCGCCGACGCGGATGCCGCCGCCGGCCATGATCTCGATACCGGTGTCCGCCGCAACCAGGCGTCGCAGCATATCCGTGCCGTCGACGGAGCGGGCGGCGCCGCCCGAGGTCAGCACGCGATCGACGCCGATCGCCGCGAGCTCGTCGAGGACGGCGAGCGGTGAGGGGGCCGCGTCGATCGCGCGGTGAAACACGAGCGTGCTGTCGCCTGCGGCGGCCCTCCACCTGCGCAGCGCCTGCGCGTCGACCTGCCCGTCGTCGGTCAGCGCACCGACGACGACACCGGCTGCGCCCGCGGCGATCGCTGCTCGGATGTCCGCCGCGACGAGGGTGATCTCGTCGCCGTCGTAGACGAAGCCACCTGCGCGAGGGCGCACGAGCACGTTGACGCGGTCCCCGCCCACGGCGGCGACCGCCGTCTCCACCAACGCGATCGACGGCGTGAGTCCGCCGACGGCGAGGGCCTGACACAGCTCCAGGCGGTCCGCTCCGGCGGCGATGGCGGCGCAGGCGCCCGCGGCATCCTGAACGGCTATCTCCAACGCGACGGTCATGCCGTCACGCTAGCAAGCGAAAGGCCCGGACCCCTTGTGTGGGGGCCGGGCCGGTACGGCTTTCGCAAGCCTGCTCGGCGGGTGTGCCGAGGGTCTGGACGAGGTCAGCGCGCGGCGGAGCCCTCGGTGTAGTCGGCGTCCTGCTGCTTCCACGCGAACAGGGCGCGCAGGTCCTTGCCGACGGCCTCGATCGGGTGGGCGGCGGCCTTCGCACGCAGCTCCTGGAACTCGGGAGCTCCGGCATCCTGGTCGCCGATGAAGCGCTCCGCGAACGCGCCGGACTGGATGTCGGCGAGAACGCCCTGCATGTTCTCCTTGACGCGCGGGTCGATGACGCGCGGGCCCGAGACGTAGTCGCCGTACTCGGCGGTGTCGGAGACCGACCAGCGCTGCTTGGCGATGCCGCCCTCCCACATGAGGTCGACGATGAGCTTGAGCTCGTGCAGCACCTCGAAGTAGGCGATCTGCGGCTGATAACCGGCCTCGGTCAGCGTCTCGAAACCGTACTGGACGAGCTGCGACACGCCACCGCAGAGCACGGCCTGCTCACCGAACAGGTCGGTCTCGGTCTCTTCGGTGAACGTGGTCTTGATGACGCCGGCGCGCGTGCCGCCGATCGCCTTCGCGTACGAGAGCGCCGTCGCCCAGGCGTGGCCAGAGGCGTCGCGCTCGACGGCGATGATGTCCGGGATGCCGCGACCGGCGACGAACTCGCGGCGCACGGTGTGACCCGGCGCCTTCGGGGCGACGAGGATCACGTCGACCCCCTCGGGCGCGTCGATGTAGCCGAAGCGGATGTTGAAGCCGTGGGCGAAGGCGAGGGTCTTGCCGGCCGACAGGTTCGGCAGGATGCTCTCGCTGTAGATGCCGCGCTGGTGCTGGTCGGGCGCGAGGATCATGATCAGGTCGGCCCACGCGGTGGCGTCGGCGACGTTCTTCACCTCGAAGCCGTCCTCCTGGGCCTTCGCGATCGACTTCGAGCCGTCCTTCAGCGCGATGACGACCTCGACGCCCGAGTCACGGAGGTTCTGCGCGTGCGCGTGACCCTGCGAGCCGTAGCCGACGATCGCGACCTTCTTGTTCTGGATGACGGACAGGTCGGCGTCGGAGTCGTAGAAGATCTCAGCCATGGTGTGTGTTTCTCCTTGGTTTCTTTCCGGTCGTTGAGCGAGCGCAGCGAGTCGAAACGCCCGCGAAGGTGTCAGCCGCGCAGGACGCGCTCGGTGATGGACTTGCCGCCGCGGCCGATCGCGAGCAGACCCGACTGGGCGAGCTCCTTGATGCCGAAGGGCTCGAGGGCGCGGAGGATGGCGTCGATCTTGCCGCGATCGCCGGTCACCTCGACAACGAGGGCGTCGGTCGCGTAGTCGACGACCGAGGCGCGGAACAGGTTCACGACCTCGATCACGTTGGAGCGCGTCTGGTTGTCGGCGCGCACCTTGATGAGCATGTGCTCGCGTTGCACGGATGCCGCCGGCTCCAGCTCGACGATCTTGATGACGTTGATCAGCTTGTTCAGCTGCTTGGTCACCTGCTCGAGCGGCAGCTCCTCGACGTCGACGACGACCGTGATGCGCGACAGGCCGGGCACCTCGGTGACACCCACCGCGAGCGACTCGATGTTGAAGCCGCGGCGCGCGAACAGGCCGGCCACCCGCGTCAGCAGACCCGGCTTGTTCTCGACCAGAAGACTCAGGACATGACGGCTCATCTCAGTCCTCCCCGTCGAAGCTGGGCGCATGGTCGCGGGCATATTGCACGAAGCTGTTGCTCACGCCCTGCGGCACCATCGGCCACACCATCGCGTCGGCCGACACGACGAAGTCGATGACGACGGGCCGGTCGTTCGTCTCCAGTGCCAGCGTGATGGCGGCATCCACCTCTTCGATCTTCTCGACGCGGATGCCGAGGCAGCCGTAGGCGTCGGCGAGCTTCACGAAGTCGGGCACGCGTACCGTGCCGTGACCGGTGTTGAGGTCGGTGTTGGAGTGACGGCCCGCGAAGAACAGCGTCTGCCACTGGCGCACCATGCCGAGACTCGAGTTGTTGATGATCGCGACCTTGATCGGGATGTCGTTCAGGACGCACGTCGCCAGTTCCTGATTGGTCATCTGGAAGCAGCCGTCGCCGTCGATGGCCCACACGACACGGTCGGGCTCGGCGACCTTCGCGCCCATGGCGGCCGGCACCGAGTAGCCCATCGTTCCGGCTCCACCGGAGTTGAGCCATGCGTTGGGCCGCTCGTAGCTGATGAACTGCGCGGCCCACATCTGGTGCTGGCCGACGCCCGCCGCGTAGACGGCCTCGGGTCCGGTGAGCTCGCCGATGCGCTTGATGACGTACTGCGGCGCGAGCAGGCCGTCCTCGGGCTCGGCGTAACCCAGCGGGAACTCGGTGACCAGACCGTCGAGGTAGGCCCACCACTCCGCGATGTCGGGCGTGTGGTCGACGCGGGCGCTCTGGAACGCGGCATCCAGGTCGACGAGCACTTCCTTCAGATCCCCCACGATCGGCACGTCGGCCGTGCGGATCTTCGAGATCTCCGCCGGATCGATGTCGACGTGCACGACCTGCGCGTTCGGAGCGAACTCGTCGGCCTTTCCGGTCACGCGGTCGTCGAAGCGGGCACCCAGCGCGACGATGAGATCGGACTCCTGCAGCGCGAGCACCGCCGGGACCGTGCCGTGCATACCGGGCATGCCGAGGTTCTGCGGGTGCGAGTCGGGGAACGCTCCGCGCGCCATCAGCGTCGTCACGACGGGGGCGCCGGTCGCTTCGGCGAACACGCGCAGCTCCGCCGCCGCACCCGCGCGGATGACGCCGCCGCCGACGTACAGCACGGGCTTCTTGGCGTGCGCGATCAGCTGCGCCGCCGCCTGGATCTGCTTGCCGTGCGCCTTCGTGACCGGGCGGTAGCCGGGCAGCTCGATCTTCGGGGGCCACACGAACGGCGCCGAGGCCTGCTGCGCATCCTTCGTGATGTCGACCAGGACGGGACCGGGGCGCCCCGTGGAGGCGATCTCGAACGCCGCAGCGATCGCGCCGGGGATCTCCTCGGCGCTCTTGACGAGGAAGGAGTGCTTGGTGATCGGCATCGTGATGCCGACGATGTCCGCCTCCTGGAAGGCGTCGGTGCCCATGAGGTGGCTGAACACCTGGCCCGTGATGCAGACGAGGGGCACCGAGTCCATGTAGGCATCGGCGATGGCGGTGACGAGGTTGGTCGCGCCGGGACCGGACGTCGCGATCGCGACGCCGGTGCGGCCGGATGCCGCGGCGTACCCTTCGGCCGCGTGACCGGCGCCCTGCTCGTGGCGGACGAGGATGTGGCGCACCGCCTCATCGTCCATCAGGGGGTCGTAGACCGGCATGATGGCGCCGCCGGGCAGACCGAAGACGTCTGTGACCCCGAGCATGTCGAGGGATCGGACGACGGCCTGGGCTCCGGTCATCACCGGAGCAGCAGCTCCGCGGGCGGGTGGTCGCGGCACGGCCGCGGTGTCGAGAGACATAGTGGTACCTCGGGTGTCAGATGCGTGTGAGGGCGGCTTCCCGCCCTGGGAGTCACGGCCTCAGCCGGTCGTCGCGCCCTCCGCTGCGGAGCGCACGAGTTTCGAGTACTTGGCCAGAACGCCACGGGTGTAGCGCGGGGGAAGCGGCTCCCAGCCGTCACGGCGGGAGTTCAGCTCTGCGTCGTCGACGAGTAGGTCGAGAGTGCGAGCCGCGATATCGACCCGTATCAGATCACCATCGCGCACGAAGGCGATGGGACCTGCGTCCACCGCTTCGGGTGCTATGTGGCCGATGCACAGGCCGGTTGTGCCGCCTGAGAATCTGCCGTCCGTCAAGAGTAGTACATCTTTTCCGAGCCCCGCGCCCTTGATGGCCGCTGTGATGGCGAGCATCTCGCGCATGCCGGGGCCGCCCTTCGGGCCCTCGTAGCGGATGATGATCACGCTGCCCGCGGCGATCTCGCCCGCCTCCAGGGCGTCCATCGCCGCGCGCTCCCGCTCGAACACCCGCGCGGGCCCCTCGAACACCGACACATCGAAGCCCGCTGTCTTGACGACGGCGCCCTCGGGAGCCAGTGAGCCGTGGAGGATCGTGATGCCGCCCGTCGCGTGGATCGGGTCATCGAAGGTGTGGATGACGGTGCCGTCGATCGGGTCGGGATCGAGCTCGGCGAGGTTCTCGGCGAGGGTCTTCCCCGTCACCGTGAGGGCGTCGCCGTGCAGCAGTCCCTCGTCGAGCATGGCCTTCATGATCACGGGGATGCCGCCGTGACGGTCGACGTCGTTCATCACATACTTACCGAACGGCTTCATATCCGCCACGTGCGGCACCTTGTCACCGATGCGGTTGAAGTCGTGCAGGCTCAGCTCGACATCAGCTTCGCGGGCGATGGCAAGCAGGTGCAGCACGACGTTGGTCGAGCCGCCGAGCGCCATGGCCAGGGCGATGGCGTTCTCGAATGCCTCTTTCGTGAGGATGTCGCGCGTCGTGATGCCCTGGCGCAGCAGGTTCACCACCGCCTCCCCCGACCGGTGCGCGTAGTAGTCGCGCCGACGGTCCGCAGAAGGCGGCGCGGCCGAGCCCGGAAGGCTCAACCCCAGGGCTTCGGCGACGGACGCCATCGTGTTCGCGGTGTACATGCCACCGCACGCCCCCTCTCCGGGGGCGATCGCGCACTCGATGCGCTTGAGGTCGGCCTCGCTCATCTTCCCCGCAAGGCACGCGCCGACCGCTTCGAACGAGTCGATGATCGTGACGTCCTTCTCGGTGCCGTCCGACAGCTTCACCCAGCCCGGCGCGATGGATCCTGCGTAAAGGAAAACGCTCGACAGATCGAGGCGGGCAGAGGCCATGAGCATGCCCGGAATCGACTTGTCGCAGCCGGCGAGCAGCACCGTGCCGTCGAGCCGCTCGGCCATGACCACGGTCTCCACGGAGTCGGCAATGACCTCGCGGGACACGAGCGAGAAGTGCATGCCCTCGTGACCCATCGAAATGCCGTCGGAGACGGAGATGGTCCCGAACTGCAGGGGGTACCCGCCGCCGGCGTGCACGCCCTCCTTCGCGCCCTGCGCGAGCCTGTCCAGGCTCAGGTTGCACGGCGTGATCTCGTTCCAGCTGGACGCGATGCCGATCTGGGGCTTGTCCCAGTCCTCGTCGCCCATGCCGACGGCGCGCAGCATGCCGCGGGAGGTGGTCGCCTCGATGCCGTTCGTGACGACACGACTGCGGGGCTTGATGTCGATGGAGGGATCGCTGTCCGGCATCCTCGAAGTCTATTCCCGCAGGGTGTCCCGTTCGCGCGCCAGACGTGTCAACAGCGCCGCCAATTCGGGGATGCCGGTGACACGAACAGTCGCCGCGGTCTCACCCGGGCCGACCCGCACACCCACGTCACCCGGCTGGAGACTGCGCAAGGCGTCCTCATCGGTCACGTCGTCGCCGGCGAACAGCACCGCGCTCGCACCGGTCTGCGCGCGCAGCCGTGCGACCGCGCCGTCCTTGCCCTCCGCACGGAAGGCGTACTCGAGGATGTCGTGGCCGTCACGACGACGCCAGTCGGAAGCCTCCGCGGCCATGAGCGCAGCGATCCTCTCCTGCGCGCCGCGCGCGACGGCGGCATCCGACACGAGGCGCGTGTGCAGCGCGAAGCCGAACTCCTTCGGCTCAACCCAGGCACGGTCGGCGTCGGCGGCGATGGCCTCGGCACGCGCGCGCAGGTCGTCGCGCTGCGCGAGCAGCAGAGGGTCCACGGGAGCCGGTGCCTCCCCCGGAGGCGGCCACTGCTCCGCGCCGTGCGAGCCGGCCAGAAGCAGCGGCGAGTCGTCGTCGTACTCGGCGATCACCCGCAGATCGCGCAGCGTCCGTCCCGAGACCAAGGCGACCGTCGTCCCCGGCGCCTGTGCGAGGGCCTCGACCGCTGCCCGCGCATCCTGGCTCATGCGCGCCGCCATCGGCTCGTCGACCAGGGGCGCGAGCGTGCCGTCGAAATCGAGTGCGACGAGCAACCGCGGCACACGCGCCAGGCCGGCGATAGGCTCCCAGCCGCTCACGCGTCCTGCTTCCGGACGGCGTCGAGGTCGGCCAGGAAGCGTCGTGACCAGTCGGCGACGTCGTGGTCGCGCACACGCCGGCGCAGGCCCCGCATCCGGCGGGCCTGCTCGGCGGGCTGCATCTCGACCGCCGCCATGATCGCGTCCTTGAGTCCGTCGATGTCGTGGGGGTTGACCTTCACGGCTTGCGAGAGCTCGTCGGCGGCGCCGGTGAACTCGCTGAGCACGAGCACCCCGCGACTGTCGATGCGACTGGCGACATACTCCTTCGCGACGAGGTTCATGCCGTCGCGAAGCGCCGTGACGAGCATCACGTCGGCCGCGAGATACAGGGCGACCATCTCCTCGCGCGGGTACGAGTGATGCAGATACCTGATCGCGGTGTGGCCGACGGTGTCGTGGTCGCCGTTGATGCGTCCCACGGTGAGCTCGATCTCGTCGCGCAGCTGCATGTATGCGGCGACGCGCTCGCGACTGGGGCTCGCGACCTGGACGAGCGTGACGTCCTCGACGTCCAGGCGGCCCTCCTCGAGGAGCTCGCCGTAGGCCTTGAGCCGATGGCCGATGCCCTTCGTGTAGTCGAGGCGATCGACGCCGAAGATCACGGTCTGCGGGTCGCCGAGGCTCGCACGGATCTCCTTCGCTCGCGCCTGGACCTCGGGGCGCCGGGCGATCTCGTCATAGAGCTGCGTGTCGATCGAGATCGGGTACGCCTTCGCCACGGCCGTGCGCACGGAACCATCATCCGCGACCACGCGGATCGCGCCCGACTTCGTCTCGAACCCCAACTGGCGCCGCACGGCGTTCGTGAAGTTGCCGGCATCCTGCACCCGCTGGAAGCCGATGACGTCGGCTCCGACGAGACCGGCCAGCACGTGCTTGCGCCACGGCAGCTGCGCGAACAGACCGTATGCCGGGAAGGGAATGTGGTGGAAGTAGCCGATCACCACATCCGGTCGCAGCGCCCGCAGCAGCCGCGGGACGAGCTGGAGCTGGTAGTCCTGAACCCACACCACCGCGCCGGGAGCGGCGGCGGATGCCGCGGCGGCGGCGAACCGCTCGTTGACGCGGACATAGGCTTCCCACCACTCGCGGTGGTAGGCGGGCGGCGAGATGACGTCGTGATATAGCGGCCAGATGGTGTCGTTGGAGAAGCCCTCGTAGTAGAGCTCGACGTCCTCGTCGGTGAGCGTCACCGGAACGAGCTCCATGCCGTCGAGCTCGAACGGCTCGAGCTCCAACCCCGCGGTCCCGGGCCAGCCGACCCACGCTCCCCCGGTCTGCTGGAGCACCGGCTCGAGCGCGGCGACGAGACCTCCGGGCGAGCGACGCCACCCGCCCTCGACGCTGGGGTCGTGGTCGACGGGCAAACGGTTGGACACGACGATCATGTCGGCCTTTGACTTCGGGTCGCTCACGCGGCTCCTCTCGGCAGGCGTTCTTCCAGGCTAACGTGGTCTCATGCGCAAGTACCTGTTCGGGACCGGGATCATCTCCGCCGTGACCAGCGGCCTCGCGCTGCTGCGGGGACTGCGCGGCGACGTGCCGTTCACCTGGCGTCAGGCGCTCGCCTGGCTGAGCTGGGGCATCACGCTCGCGCTGTCGATCGGCACGATCGTCGACACGTACCGCGCCTCACGCGGGCGCGTCGTCTCGACGGACTCCCCCATCCGTGGGAGGGAACAGAAGCTGCTGGCCACGCGCCTCCAGCGCTGAGCACCGATACCCACGACGAGATCAGAGCCCGATCTCGTAGTGCACGAAGCCGGTGTCGGTCGCGACCCGGTCGCGCGCCGGCTGACGGGTCGCGCGGAGGTCTCGACGGACCGTGCACTGGCGGAGACGTCAATCGAACGCCAGAGTTTCTTCCCCGCGGCGGCGCAGCGGAGAGAACCACGCGATCGCCGCGGCGACGGCGAACACCACGACGGTCGCGGCCAGAGCGCCCCGATCCCCGATAAGGCCGACGGCGACGCCGGCCGACAACGCCCCGACAGCGGCGAGCGTCCGGTTGCCCGCGCGTCGGTCGTGTTGGTACGCCCCAGGAACCGATCGGGGGTGAGCGTCTGCCAGAGGAGCTGCTCCGGCGTGTTCTCGATGCCCATCGCGGCGCCCTGCACGCCGATCGCGACGAACAGAAGAGCCGCGCCGAGCTCCGACGGCGGCGCCACGGCGACCAGGATCCACGCCAGCGGGTAGAGCGAGCGTGCGCCCACGATCGCGCGTCCCGCGCCGATGCGTCCCGTGAGCACGGCGGCGCTCGACGCTCCGATCAGGCTCGAGACTCCGAAGACCGTCAGCAGCAACCCGTACGTGAGCGCGGAGAATCCCAGCTCGCGAAGCGCCAGCAGCGACAGCGCCGTCAACGCCGCGCCGTTGGCGACGAACCAGACGTGAGTCGATACGGTGAGAGGGCCCAGCATCGGATGCCGGTACGTCCACCGCATCCCCTGGCCGATCTCGGTGCCCAGTCGGGCTGGGCGATGCGGCGCCCGCGGCTCCTCGACCCTCACGGTGGCGTTCAGCACGGCCTCGGCGAGGTAGCTCACCGCGTCGATGACGATGGCGAGGGGAGCGCCGACCAGCCCCACGAGGCCGCCGCCGATGCTCGGGCCGAGCGTCTGGGCCGCGGCATCCGTCGGGCCCAGTCTCATGTTGGCGCGAAGCTACCCGTCACGCGGCACGAGACGAGGCAGGAGGGATTGTGCCGCGGCGAAGCCGAACACCGAGAACGACCCGAACAGCAGGAGCGCGACGACCAGCATCCACACCTGGAGGATGCCGCATGCCCAGAGTACGGGTACCGCCCCGAGCGACAGCGCCCGCGCGATGCTGGCCCAGACGAGGATGGGTCGGCGACGCCAGCGATCCGTGTACACACCGGCGATGACGCCGAGCACGGCGTACGGAACGAACTGCGCCGCGTTGACGACACCGACCTCGAGCGGTGTCGCGCCGAGCAGCTGGACCACGAGAACGGGCATCGCGACCGTCGTGATGGCAGTGCCGAACGAGCTCAGCGCAGCCGCTGTCCAGTACCGGGCGAACGCCGCAGACCGTTCGTCGCGCGCTCGGCCCACGCGGTCACCTCCCCGTGCGTCACCCCGACGATAGCCGGGCCGGCCGGCGCGCGGTGTGCGGCGAACCGCCGGCGTCGCGCGTCAGCGCGTGAGCAGGAGCGCCTCGCCCTGGCCTCCCCCGCCGCAGAGGCCGACCGCGGCCGTGCCCGAACCGCGGCGGACGAGCTCGTGCACGGTGTGGACGACGAGCCGCGCGCCGGAGGCGCCGATCGGGTGCCCGAGGGCGATGCCGCCGCCGTGAATGTTCACGACGTCCTCCCCCACACCGAGCTCGCGCTGCGAGCGGGCGACGACGGCGCCGAACGCCTCGTTGATCTCGACGAGATCCAGATCGGATGCCGCGAGCTGCTGCCGCTGCAGGGCCTGCGCGATCGCGCGCGCGGGCTGCGCGTGCAACGAGTTGTCGGGACCGGCGACCTGACCAGCCGCGCCCACCACGGCGAGCACCGGCCATCCGCTCGCGTCGGCGTGCGCGCGTGTGGTCAGCACCACGGCGGCGGCGCCGTCGGAGATCTGCGACGCGTTGCCGGCCGTGATCGACCCGTCGGGCGCGAATGCGGGGCGAAGACCGGCGAGCGTCTCGGCGGTGGTCTCGTCGCGGATGCCCTCATCGGTGGTGATCGTCACCGCGGGACCGCGGCGTTGCGCCACCTCGACGGCGACGATCTCGGCGTCGAAGACCCCGGCATCCCGCGCCGCCGCGGCGCGCTGGTGCGACAGGGTGGCGACGCGGTCCTGCTGCTCGCGCGTGACCTCGAAGCGCGGGTTCAGCCGCTCCGTGGAGGCGCCCATGCTCTCGCGGTCGTACGCGTCGGTCAGACCGTCGTAGGCCATGTGGTCGAGCACCTCGACGGATCCGTAGCTCCAGCCCTCGCGCGAGCCCATGAGCAGGTGCGGCGCACGCGTCATCGACTCCATGCCGCCCGCGACGACGACCCTCGCGTCGCCGGAGGCGATCATCCGCTTGGCGTCGATGATCGCGGTGAGGCCCGACAGGCACACCTTGTTGACGGCGGATGCCGGGACGTCCCAGCCGAGTCCGCCGGCGAGGGCCGCCTGGCGCGCCGGGTTCTGTCCGGAACCGGCCGGCAGCACCTGCCCCATGATCGCGGCATCCACGGCCTCGGCGGCAATGGCGCCCTGCGCGAGCGCGCCGGCGATGGCGAACCCGCCGAGCTGCGCCGCGGTGAAGGAGGCGAGCTGCCCCTTGAGCCGCCCCTGCGGCGTGCGGGCGGCGGCCACGATGACGATGTCGTCGGTGCTCATGCGATCTCCTTGAGTGCGTCGGCGATGATCAGATCGGGTTCGGTGGCGGCGACGACCTCGTCGACGCTCACGCCGGGGGCCGTCTCGATGAGGACGAGGCCGCCGTCCGTGACGTCGATGACGGCCAGGTCGGTGATGATGCGGTCGACCACGCCGCGTCCGGTCAGCGGCAGCGAGCAGGCGTTCACGATCTTGGCCGAGCCGTCGCGGGCGACATGCTCCATCAGGACGATCACCCGCTCCGCACCGTGGACGAGGTCCATGGCGCCGCCCGGACCCTTGACCATCTTCCCGGGGATCATCCAGTTCGCCAGGTCTCCGGAGGCCGACACCTGCATCGCGCCGAGGATGGCCGCGTCGATCTTGCCGCCGCGGATCATGCCGAAACTCAGCGCCGAGTCGAAGAACGCGGCGCCCGGAAGGACGGTGACGGTCTCCTTGCCCGCGTTGATGAGGTCGGGGTCGACGTGCGCCTCGGTCGGGTACGGACCGACGCCGAGGATGCCGTTCTCCGACTGCAGCACGACGGTCACGTCGTCGGGCACGAAGTTCGGCACGAGCGTCGGCAGGCCGATGCCGAGGTTCACGTACGACCCGTCGGCCAGCTCCGCGGCCGCACGTGCAGCCATCTCGTTGCGGGTGCGCGCCATCTCAGGCTCCTTCCGGGATGTCGCGATCGGCGCTGTCGTCGACCGTGACGGTGCGGCGCTCGATGCGCTTCTCGATGTCGGTGCCGACCTCCACGATGCGGTGCACGTAGATGCCGGGCAGGTGGATGCCGTCGGGGTCGAGTTCGCCGGGGTCGACGAGCTCCTCGACCTGCGCGATGCAGACCCTCCCGGCCATGGCGGCGAGCGGATTGAAATTGCGGGCGGCCTTGTGGAAGACGAGGTTGCCGTGGGTGTCGCCCTTCGCGGCGTGCACGAGCGCGAAGTCCGTGACGATCGCCTCCTCGAGCACGTAGTCGCGCTCCTCGCCGGTGACGGCGAAGGTGCGGACGTCCTTCGGCGGCGACGCCACCGCAACGCCCCCGGCACCGTCGTACTTGCGCGGCAGTCCGCCCTCCGCGACCTGGGTGCCGACGCCGGTCTGGGTGAAGAAGGCCGCGATGCCCGCGCCGCCGGCCCGGAGCTTCTCGGCGAGCGTGCCCTGCGGTGTCAGCTCCAGCTCGAGCTCGCCGGAGAGGAACTGCCGCTCGAACTCCTTGTTCTCGCCGACGTAGGAGGAGGTCATCTTGCGGATGCGTTTCGCGTTCAGCAGCACGCCGAGGCCCCAGTCGTCGACGCCGCAGTTGTTCGAGACGATCGACAGATCGCGCGTGCCCTGAGCCAGCAGCGCCTCGATGAGCGCGATGGGATTTCCCGAGAGGCCGAATCCGCCGACGGCCAGCGACGCGCCGTCCGGGATGTCGGCCACCGCATCGGCAGCCGACGGGTAGGTCTTGTCGATCACGAATCACTCCTTTGTCACCGCGTATCACCTCCATCCTCCGCCGTCGCACACGGCCGCGCACGTCGGCGCTTGCCATGTGGATGCCGCGGCGCGTACTGTCCACATCATGGACGCCTCGCGACGAACCATCCCCGGCGCACAGTCAGTGGCACGCGCGGCGGCACTCCTCCGACTCGTCACGTCGGCGGGCGAGCAGGGCCTGTCGGTCGCGGAGATCGCACGCCGCGCCGAGCTGACCCGCCCGACCGCGCATCGCCTGCTGAGCGCGCTGCGTCACGAGGGCCTCGTCGACCAGGACGAGCACTCCGGCGCCTGGATGCCGGGACCGGAGCTCTATCTGATGGGCACGGTCGCGGCATCCCGCTACGACATCACCGCCATCGCGCGCGACATCGTCCGCTCGCTCGCGGTGCGCACCGAGGAGAGCGCGTTCCTGTCGGTGCGCCGTGGCGACGAGACGGTGTGCCTCATCCGCGAGGACGGCGCGTTCCCGATCCGGTCGTTCGTCCTGTCGGAGGGCGTGCGCTTCCCCCTGGGCGTCGCCTCGGCAGGGCTGGCCATCCTTGCGTTCCTGCCGCCTCACGATGTGGACGCGTACTTCGACCGGCATCCCGAGCTCGCCGAGCGCCACGGCGCGGCGCACGCCGAGCCGCGCCTGCGCGCGCGTCTGCGAGAGACGCAGGCCCGCGGCTACGCCCTCAACCCGGGGCTCATCGTCGAGGGCAGCTACGGCATCGGGGCGGCCGTGTTCACGCGCGCAGGTCACCCGCAGTGGGCGCTGAGCCTCACGGGGGTCGACTTCCGCTTCTCCCCCGAGCGCGTTCCCGACCTCGGACGCACGCTCCTCGCCCACGCGCACCAGCTGACCACGCGCATCGCCGCCGGCGCGCGCTAGCCGCCTCCGCCGCGCCGGCATCCCCGCCGAGAAACCACCTCGACGACGAGAAACCACCGCAGCGGTGATGTGTCGAGACGCCGATGGTTTCTCGGGATGCCGCGGGACGCGGCGGAGCTACGGCGCGTGCGGGACGGAGGCGGCGAGCTGCTCCTCCACCAGCACGGCCAAGCGGTCGGCACCAGCGTGGGAGAGCACCACCGTGTAGTGGTTGAACTCCGGCCAGGCAACATGCGCGACCGACGGATAGGCCGCCAGCTGGGCGGCGAGGTGGACCGGCGGATACAGCCCGGGGATCTCGTCCTGCAGTCCCCGCGGCACAGTGACGAGGGTGGTCGGCGTGGTGAGCGCGTCGAGCGCGTCGCGCACCGTGTCACGCGTGTTCATGTCGACGGTGTCCTCGACCGTGGTGGCGTAGCTCGTCGCCGGTCGGTACGAGCCGTCGGGCTCGCGTTCGAGGTCGTACGCGAGGTAATGCTCGAGCGCCGGCGACCAGTCGTCCGCGAACGCGGGGTGCGCGCGCCAGAACGCCAGATAGTCGTCCACGTCGGCGAAGCGGCGCGAGAGCCGCGCAGCCGTCGGCCCGAGGATCGCCGCGACGAGCTCGTCCGGCGTCAGGTCGGCCGGAGCCGCCAGCGGCAGTCCTCCGTCGACGAGGAGCAGACGGGCAACCAAGTCCGGATGCCGGTGCGCGAACACGACCGACACGAACGCGCCCATGGAGTGCGCCACCACGAGGTCGGGCACGGCGTGCAGCGCCGCGCAGACAGCGGCCAGATCGTCGGCGTGGGCCGCCATGCCCGCCGCTCCCTGCACGCCGTTGCTGCGACCGCGGCCGCGCAGATCCGGCGCGATGATCCTCACGTGCGGCAACGCCTCGGCGAGCATCTCCCACGCGAGGTGCGACGAGGTGACCCCGTGGACGGCGAGGATCGTCGGGGCGCCGGGGTCGGCCTCCCACACACCGACCCGCAGCGAACCGCCGGGGACGGCGACATCGACCGCACGCACCACGCGGGTGCTCATCGCGCCGTCCACCCGCCGTCCATCGTGTAGCTGGCGCCGGTGACCATCCCGGCGTGATCGCTCGCGAGCCATCCGGCGAGCGAGGCGACCTCCGTCGGCTCGATCAGGCGCTTGATGACCGACTCGGTGAGCATGATCTTCTCGACGACCTCGTCCTCGGCGATACCGTGGACGCTCGCCTGGTCGGCGATCTGCTTCTCGACCAGAGGCGTGCGCACATACGCGGGGTTGATGCAGTTGCTGGTCACCCCGTGGGGCCCGCCCTCCAGCGCCGTCACCTTCGACAGCCCCTCCAGGGCGTGTTTGGCCGTCACGTAGGCCGACTTGTACGCGCTTGCGCGGAGGCCATGCGCACTGGAGATGTTGATGATGCGGCCCCAGCCGCGCTCGTACATCCCGGGGAGCACGGCCCGGATGAGAAGGAAGGGCGATTCGACCATGAGCCGCTGCATGAACCGGAAGCGGTCCGGCGAGAACTCCGTGATCGGCGCGACGGTCTGCACGCCCGCGTTGTTGACGAGGATGTCGGCATCCAGCGACAGGTCGTCCAGCGCCTCCGTCGCGGAGAGGTCCACGACCCACGCCTCACCGCCGAGGCGCTGCGCCACCTCGTGCGCGGCGTCGCCGTTGAAGTCGGCGATGACCAGGTGCGCGCCGCGCGCGGCGAACTCCTCGGCGCACGCGAGGCCGATGCCGCTCGCGCCGCCGGTCACGACGGCGCGACGCCCGGCGAGGTCCTGTTCAGTCATGGTCCTGTCCTCTCTCGCCGCGTGCCGCGAGCGCGTTGCGGATGAAGCGCATCATGCCGTCGATGACGGCGTCGGGGATCGCCGCCGGGGGCTGCCCCTCATAGTCGCGCTCCCACAGCAGGAAGCGCATGCCGATCAGCTCACCGGCGCCCATGAGGGCCCAGGCGGTCACCTCCGGGTCGAGACCGGCATCGACGTCGCCGGATGCCTGGGCGGCGCGCAGCCCGGCTTCGTACCCCTCCACGATGCGGGTGTAGTGCAGGCGCAGCATCTCGGGCGAGACGAACTCCGCCTCACGCACCACGCGGTACAGGGCCGGGTGCGCGGCCGTGAAGCGGAAGAACCCCTCGAAGCCGGCACGTTCGGCGTCGATGCGGTTGTCGGTGCCCGCCATGGCCTCGGCCATCGCGTGTCGCACACGCCGGTTGAGATCGACGACGAGCTCCTCGAAGATCTGCTGCTTGCTGTCGAAGTAGAGGTAGAAGGTGCCGAGGCCGATGCCGGCGCTCTCGGTGATCTTGACGATCGAGGCCTCGTGGTAGCCGAGCCGCGCGAAGACGTCCTCGGCGGCTTCGAGGAGTTTGCGGCGGGTCGCCTCTCCGCGCTTGGTCAGCGGTTTGCCGGCCGCGGAGAAAGCCGCTTCGGGCTCGAACTGCTCAACTGTGCTCACGAGCACTTCCTCTCACCATGTCGGCGGCCCGTGCGCGCAGTCGCGAACGGGCCAACTTCTCGATCGTGGACCGTGGAAGCTCGTCCACGAAGGCGACGCGCACGGGGACTTTGAAACTCGCGAGCTCGGCGCGGGCGTGCGCGAGCACCTCGTCGGTGCCGAGAGCGGCCCCCTCAGCACGCACGACGAACGCGACGCCGCGCTCGCCCCACACATCGTCCGGCACGCCGACGACGGCGGCGTCCGCCATCGCAGGGTGCAGCAGAAGTGCGCGCTCGACCTCCGCGGGGGCGACGTTCTCACCGCCGGAGATGAAGATGTCCTTGCGCCGGTCGACGATGCGGAACACGCCGTCGCGGTCGCGGTGCACGATGTCGCCGGTGCGAAGCCACGGCCCGGCCATCGCCCGCGCCGTCGCCTCCGCATCGTGGAGGTACCCGGCGAAGACGCTCGGACCGCGTACCCACAGCTCGCCGGTCGCCTCACCGCCGAGTTCGAGACCGGAGTCGGGATCGACGACCCGCACGTCCACGTGCGGGTAGGGCCGCCCAGCGGCGCCGGGGTGCGCGCGGCTCTCGGATGCCGGCAGGCACAGCACGTTGGGAGCGGCCTCGGTCAGGCCGTAACCCTGGGTGAGCGGCACACCGGCATCCGCCCACCGCGCCGCGAGCGCCGGTGGGATCGTCGCGCCGCCGACGAGCGCCTGGCGCAGCCGTCCGCGCGCGAGCGCGGCGAAGCCGGGGTCGTCGATCAGCAGCCGGTACTGGGTGGGCACCCCCATCATCGCCGTCACACCCCGCTCGGCGAGCAGCTGCAGCACCCGCCGAGGCTGGAAGGAGCGTTCGAGGACGACCGTCGCGCCGGCCCACCATGCCAGCAACGGCTGACAGTTCCACGCGGCGACATGGAACTGCGGCAGCACCGCGAGCACGATGTCCTCGGTGGTCAGCTGGGCGACACCGGCCAGCGCGAGGTTGTTCCAGAAGCAGTTAGCGTGGGTGAGGACGACGCCCTTGGGCGCGGCCTCGCTGCCGGAGGTGTAGATGACGAGAAGCGGATCGTCGTCACGGACGGCCCGGGCCGGCGCGGCATCCCTCCCGTCCCCGCGTCGCGGAACCGCGGCCTCGATACCGGTCGTTCCGAGCAGGGTCGTGGGCGGGGGTGCGTCCAGCCGCGCGAGCGCGTCGTTGGCCACCCCGAGGTACTCGTCCTCGATCGCCACGAGCGCGGGGGCCGCGTGCACGAGCGCCTCGCTCAGTTCGCGTGACGAGAGCCGCCACGACAGCGGCACCATCGCGATGCCGGCCTTCGCGCAGGCGAAGAACACCACCACGTGGTCGATCGAGTTGCCGGTGATCGTCGCGAGCCGGTCGCCGGGACCGTATCCGGCGCGCCGGAGGGATGCCGCGAGCTCGCGGGCCCGGGCTTCGAGGTCGCCGTAGCCGATGCGCACACCGCGATCGTCGATGGCGGTGCGGTCGGGTGTACCGCCGGCGCGATCGGTGAGCCAGCGGCCGATCGTGTGCGCGCCGTCGAGGTCGCCGTTCACGATCTCCACCTCGTTCGGAAGCTCACGCGCGCACCCCCGCGGGCTCCGCGACGTTCTCGTCCGCGTCGTCGATCTGGCGCAGCTGCGAGCGTGTGCGCTCGCCCCGACGACGACGCACCGCCGCATCGATCGTGCCGGCGATGCCGCCGGGCAGGAACATCACCACGAGGATGAACAGTACGCCCAGCAGGAACAGCGGCTCCGACAACGGGATGCGCAGCACGTCGGGAAGGTCGCGGATCCACTCCGCGCGCGCCAGCAC
Source organism: Microbacterium sp. MRS-1 (assembly GCF_000585455.1). Lineage (NCBI taxonomy): Bacteria > Bacillati > Actinomycetota > Actinomycetes > Micrococcales > Microbacteriaceae > Microbacterium > Microbacterium sp. MRS-1. The sequence goes on along the minus strand of NZ_JAUF01000080.1, from coordinate 38,501 downwards.
CGTGAGCCGCTGGTCGAGGATCGTGTACAGCACACCGCCCACGATGGCACCCCACCGGAACCCGACGCCGCCGAGAACCACCATCACCAGCACGGTGATCGTGAGATCGGCGCCGACGGTGCTGGGCTGCGTGCCCGACTGCAGCAGCATGTACGCGATGCCGGCGAGCGAGGCGCAGAGGGCGGCGAGGACGAAGACGAGCAGCTTCGCGGTGTAGGGGCGCAGTCCGAGCACCTGCACGCGCAGCTCGTTCTCACGCACCGCCTGTGCGAGATGTCCGAGCCGCGAGCGGTCCACCCAGAGCACCACCAGGTACACCACCACCAGCACGACGAGAGTCAGCCAGTACAGATTGCGGGTGTTCGAGATACTGCTTGCCGTAGCCGGCGAGCGGACCTGTCTCGCTCGTGACGACGCCGACCGTGACCTCCGCGGGTCCGCCGCCGGCGGTCGCCGCTCCACCCGTCGTCGCGTCCTGCGGCGCGCAGGCCGAGAGGGGGAGAGCCGTCGTCGCGACGACGGCCACAAAACTCACGTGGAGCAACTTCTTCGTAACCCGCATGTGCGTGCCTTTCACCATTGGAAGGAAGACCTGAGAACCGATTCAGGTACTGCAATCATGTTCGGGCGGACGCCCCGTGTCAAACAGCGCGCACCGACGCACGGTCACGATCCGACAACCTCTTTGCATACCTCGGGTATATGCTTGCGGTATGCAACACTCCGACGACATCCTGCGACTGCTCATCGGCGCGCATGCCCTCACACGGGTGGCGGCCCTGGACACCCGCACCGACGCCCCCTCCGCCCAGTGGCGCACGCTCGTGCTCCTCCGCGACAACGGACCGCTGCGCATCGGCGACCTGGCGACGCTCTCGCGGGTCACTCAACCCGGGATGACGCGGCTGGTCGCACAGATGGCGGATGCCGGGCTCTTGGAGCGGACGAGCGACCCCGACGACTCTCGCGCAACGCTCGTCTCGGCCACAGAGTCCGGCATGACCGCCCTCGACGAGTGGCTGGAAGTGCTGAGCTCAGCCCTCGCACCGCGCTTCGCCGACCTGGACGAGGACGAATGGCACACCATCCGCCGCGCCGCGGACATCGTCAACGCGCGTACACGCGTGGCGGAGGTGGCTCGATGAACAACGCCCACACGTCCCAGAAGGTCACCATCTGGCGCCAGCCCGCTCAGGTCTGGGCCGTCGCGTTCGCGTGCGTCATCGCCTTCATGGGCATCGGTCTGGTCGACCCGATCCTTCCCGCCATCGCCGAGTCGCTGCGCGCCACACCCGTGGAGACCGAGCTGCTCTTCACGAGCTACCTCGTCGTCACGGGTCTTGCGATGCTCGTCACGAGCTGGATCTCTTCCCGCATCGGCACGAAGGCGACGCTGCTGATCGGCCTCGGCCTCATCGTCGTGTTCGCCCTGCTGTGCGCCGTGTCGGGAAGCGTCGATGCCGTGATCGGCTTCCGCGCCGGGTGGGGCCTGGGCAACGCCCTGTTCATCTCGACCGCACTGGCCACGATCGTGGGTGCAGCCTCCGGCGGCAGCGCGGCGGCGATCATCCTCTACGAGGCGGCCCTCGGACTGGGGATCGCGATCGGGCCGCTGCTGGGCGGCATCCTGGGCGAGCTCAGCTGGCGCGGGCCGTTCTTCGGCGTCGTGGCGCTGATGGCGATCGCCTTCGTCGCGGTGCTCGTTCTGCTGCGTGGCGGCGAGGAGAAGCGGACGCCGGTGAAGCTGTCCGCCCCCTTCCAGGCGCTTCGCCAGCCCGCGTTGGCGGTGCTCGCGATCGCGGCCCTCTTCTACAACATCGGCTTCTTCGTCCTGTTGGCTTTCTCGCCGTTTCCGCTCGGCTTCGGCGCGATGGGCATCGGCCTGACCTTCTTCGGCTGGGGCGTGGCCCTCGCGATCACGAGCGTGTGGATCGCCCCGATCCTGCTGCGCCGATTGTCGCGGAGCACGGCGATGCTCATCGTGCTGCCGTTGCTGGCGATCGACCTGTTCGTAGCCGCGGTCGTCGTGGCCTCGGCTGCGGGGCTGGTCGTCTGCATCATCGTCGGCGGACTGCTCCTGGGTCTCATGAACACGATCCTCACCGAGTCGGTGATGGAGGCGACCGACCTGCCACGATCGGTGGCCTCGTCGGCGTACTCCGCTGTCCGCTTCCTCGGCGGGGCTGCCGCTCCCCCGATCGCCGCTGCGCTGTGGCACGCGTTCAACGCTTCGGTGCCGTTCGTGTTCGCCGGCATCTCGGTGCTGATCTCGGCGGCGACGATCCTGATCGGCCGTCGGGCGCTCGCGCGCATCGACGCGCACGATGCGGATGCCGCGGAAGAGGCAGCCGCGGTGCTCGTGGGCGACGCGGCATAGGCCGTCCTCGCCGGAGCTTGGGGGCAGTTCGGGAGGAGATTTCACCCCGGGAGGAGCGCAACGGCGCGTTCATCCTCCGGAGGTGATTTCTCCTCCCGTTCTGCGCGCGGGCAGGGGCGTCAGCAACGACGAAGGCCCGGTCCGCGATCACTCGCGGGCCGGGCCTTGCTGTGGTGCACCCCCTGGGACTCGAACCCAGAACCCACTGATTGTACTTTTAGTGCGCCATTCGCGGCATAACGCGGTGAGAGCACCGTCTTTCCGGGACGGAGTAGCCCTCGATATGACCCTTCGCAAGGGAATCTCTGGAATAGCTCTGGAATGAGGCCATCACGACGCCTCCGGGAACTGCTCGCGAGCCTTCTCCAGGTTCACGGCCAGCCGCTCTTGGGCAGCCTCGGGTGTATCTCCGATGCCGGTGACCGTCTTGCGGAACCGCTCCGTCCCGCCATCGGCCGTCGGCCGGTCAATCCAGAATCCCATACTCGCGCGCCACACGAGACGGTCGCGCATCTTCACCTGCGTCAGGCCGCCGCTACCGCGGACGCGGCGTTGGCGCGTCACGACCTCGGCTCCTCGTTGTATCGCGCGATGCTCGCGGCAAGTCGCTCGCGCGCAGCATCCTGCGTGGGTCCGATGCCGGTGAGCGTCTTTCGGAACGGTTCGCCATCACGGTCTTGGACGAACGACACCTTCGCACGCCACACGGTCTTGTCCCGCATTTTCACCTGCGCGAGACCGACCTTTGCGTCTTCAGGGGCGTGGGCAACCATGGCGTCTCCTATCGGGCTTCCTCGACGAAGTTCTTGAATGACGTGAGGTCGTGCGACCAGAAAAGTGACAGACCGGAAGCCTGCGCCTCTAGGAGGTTCTGTGCACGGAACACTCCGGCCACGACCACTCCCGTCACGGTTGTGCCTTCACCGCCCCAGCGTCGCCACTCGTTCGCCGACCCGACCGCGTCCTTGTTCACACGCTTGTAGCTGTTCACCGAGGAGTTCGAGACCTTGCACTCCATCGGCATGTATCGACCGTCATGCAGCCCGACGATGATGTCAGCCTTCTTCGGGCCGAACTGAATCTCGCGGTAGAACTTTCCGGGCGGCGGGCCGTCCGAGAACCGTTCAATGCGTCTCCGACTCGATTCCTCGAAGCCGAGTGAGATGAGAACGTCTGCGACCTCATCCTCCTGGCCCTTCTTCGCCTGATTCCGCCGCCAGGTGCGCGTGCTCTCCGTCGCCATCAGGGAGGCGGTGGCGAGCACGGCCGCGTCGCGCTCTGCGGGCGACGGCTCCCGATTCTCTGATACCCACGCGAAGCGGCGGCGGTCGAGAACGAGCAGGACGGTCTCGACGACGCGGACCATGGCGTCCGAGTCGCTGCGCATGCGGCCGGGGCTGAGGGTCGTGTCCGCAACCGTCTTCAGGTCGTCTTCGGAGACTGGGGGCGCCCCGAGGAACCGGAGGGCGCGCAAGTACCCAGGGTGCGTGACGACTTCGAGGGCGTTGTCGGCGAGCAGAGACATATCCGTCGTCAGCTCCAGGAAATCTTCGACGTACCCGCGGGCCTCGTCGAAGTCTTCGCCGTACTTCTCCAGCGGCTCCGTGGTTCGCTCCTCGATGAAGACTCGCTGCGAGTCTGACGCGAGCTGTTCAAGCTCTTCGAGGGTCCACTGACGGGGCTGGAGTGAAGGCATTACGTCGTAGCTTCCAGTTCTTCGAGGGATGGAACGAGAAGCCGTTCCATCTCTTTCGGCTCGAACTTCGTCAGGCCACCCGCGTAGCGGCGTCCCTGCGCGAGGGACACCGCCGTGCGGAGGTGCGCGGCCAGCTTGTCGAGGACGGCATCGCTCATCTGCTGACGTGGGTACAACCCGTGAGCGATGTTGATGTGGCGGGCAGAGGCATCGTTGCGGACGAAGGCGGGCGGACGGCGGGCCATGTAGGTCGCGAGCACGGGCGCGGGGTCGCGGAGCGAGACGCTCCACCATGCGCGGCGCTTCGACGCGACGTAACCACTCGGCACCTTCGCCGCCTTCGCCTTCCGGACGAACCGGTCTACGCGCTTGCGGTCGGCCGCATCGAGTACGTCAAGGTCTTCGGGGAGACCAACGACGACGCGCAGCGAGTCAGCGCTCGACAGCCGCTCCCCCGCCGCGAACAGCTCGCGTGCCTTCGTCACCGCGGGGTAGAGCACGTCCTCTGGGAGGTCGAGTCCGAGGCGCTGCTGCACCCACACGTCGTTCGCGCCGGTGACGGCGCCGCGGTGGACTCGCGCCAGCTCACCGAGTTCGATGAGACCTTCGGGGATGTCCGCTCCGGTGCGCAGGAAGACAGACCAGCGGTTTGCCTCGGCCAGACGCTCGCGCGTCACGACTCGGCCGGTGTTCAGGCGCCCGAGTTCACCAGTGGACGAGATGGAGCGGAACCGAAGGCTCTCGGGCTTCTTGCCGATGACGAAGCCGGTGATGGCAGCGGTGGTCTGCGCGTCCGCGAACGGCTGCGCCTCCGCGTCTATGACGTGGATGTCGGTCCCGCCGAAGTCGTTGAGCAGGAGGTCACGCAGGACGGACCCGTAGTTCACATCCAGCCACTCGGCCGAAGTAACGAACGCACCATAGTCGCCGGGGCGCGCGTGCTCCGCCGTGGCCAGGAAGAAGTGAATGTGCAGACCGGCGAGCTTCGAGGCGCGGAGGCCGTGCTTCGCGGCGACGAGCGCGAGCCAGTTCTTGCCCTTCTCGTCGATGTCGTGGTGCCGCACATACGGAGGGTTGCCGATGTAGAGCGTGCTCCCGCTGATGCGCGGCAGCTTCGCCTTGCGGTAGTCGCCGAGCATCACGGTGGCCCGGTCGGCGAAGCCAGCGGCGCTGAGCGAGGCACGAAGCATCAGGGTCGCGAGCGGGTCGATGTCGAGTCCGACGAGGGTTGCATCGGGGAACACTCGCGCCGCCGCGAGGAGGTACCGGCCGGAGCCGACGCCGGGGTCCACGATGCGCTCCGGCTTACCGTGGTCCACCGCCCAGTGCAGCATCGCTTCGACGATGGCGTTCGGCGTGTACGTCTGACCCTTGGGACGACGGTCGGCAGGCGAGACGATGCTCGTATAAGCGTCCCCGAGCGGGTCGAGACCCGCCTCGATGTCCTGGCGGAGACGCCCTACCAGCGTGTCAGGCAGAGCTGCGTCAGACGCGCGGTCGAGGAGCGCACGCTCTTGCGGTCCGACCGCGCCGAGGTCGCCGATGAGGGCTGCGCTAGCGGCGGCGATGTCATCCGTCGTGCGCAGGTCCATGTGTTCTATCATCGCTGACTCCAGTCCTAGAGAAACGCCACGACACGGCACGAACCGACGCGACGTGTCGCGTCGAGCGTACGAGCAAGCTCCGACACCGGTCGAACATTTGTACTAGGCCGTCGGACGGACGTATCGTCGTGCTCGTGGTGCAGCACTGGTCTCCGATGTCGCAGCTTCAGCGCGGCGTCGAGCAGGGTACGTGGCTGATGTTCGACCGGTCGAAGCGCATCGCGATACTGCGGGTCGTCCCCATCCGTGGGACCGACCGTTCGCTGATTCGGTCAGTCACTTACCACTCCGACCCGGCACAGCGTCAGCTCATCGGATACTTCCCGAACGACGCGGTAGGTCTGAAGCTCGCCGCTGTCATCACCTGGCAGGAGTGGATACGCGCCGCCGGACCGTCGCGGAGCAACCGGAGGTGAGGTCACTCGCGGCGCATGAAGCTGTCGAGAACGTCCACCAGTTCGTCGGTGCTCAGATACGGGCGGTTGCCTCGGGCGTCGCGCACGAACGATGCGGGGACGCGCTCGTCGCGCAATGCATCGAGCACCTCCAGGTCGCAGGCGTCGATGTCGTGCACGAAGTCAGGAGCCGCAGCGTCCAGCAACTCCGCCAGCCCAAGCGCATCGCACTCGTTGACGTAGGCGACAGCTTCGAGCGTCTCCAGCCGCTCCTCATCGAGGACGCGGACATCCACCAGCAGCTCACGCGTCTGAACGACGAGCGGCGCCATGTGCTCGCACTCGTGGTCGGGGTCCAAGCTCGCAACGAAGCACATCGCGGCGTCGCTTAGCCACAGCCGGACGAGACCGACCCTGTGCGCGACCACCAGGCCGTATCCGCGTGAGGGAAATCGAACGTCGATAGGACGCGGGTCCACGGACTCCCCGAGCACCGCGGCCCATCGCTCTGCGAGCCTTTCAGCCTCGTGGGCGCAGCGGTGCACTCGGTCGTAGATGTCGTCCGTGGCGCTGAGTCGCGCACCGTCGAGGTGGAACAGAGCGTCGCGCAGGCGCGTGATGGTCTGAACGATGAGGTGGGATGCGGGGTGCTCGTGTCGTGTCATGCCTGGTCTGTAGGCGGCTGGCGACACCGCAGCGTCATTGCTGTGGCGTGCCGTTATGTTTCGAGGGCGCCAGCGGCGTACTCGACGGCAATACCGTCTGTGAACCAGTGGACGATGGCGGCTGCGTCGTGCGTCCGTTCAACCAGCTGACTGGCGTACTCAACGAACGGCCGGTCGCGCGCCGCGTTGAGGAACACCGCGAAGTTGTCTTCGACGCTAAGCGGAAGCGGCGCTCCACTCTCCCCGCGTCTGAGAGCGAGCATGTACCGCAGGCTGAGGTCTGTACCCACACGCACCATGTCGTTGAAGTGCCCCAGGTCGCGGTCCGAAGCGTGCCACCAGCCGTTCAGAAAGTCGTACCACGTCGCACCCAGGATGCTGTTGAAGGTCGCGCCCCTTGTGCCGCCCGTGGCGTCGGCCTCGACGCCGGTGAGACAACGGTCGAGCGTCTCGACTCGCAGGTCACCGTATGTGGCCAACGTCATCTCAACGTCAACGTGGCGAATGCACTCGAACTCCTCATCATGGTCAACGGCGGTCACGCGCCAGTCACGTCCTGAGAGCCGTTCAAATCTGGCGTGCCTGCTGTGAACGGCCCATGCTGCTCGTCCGGCGGCGATTGACGCGTGTTCCGCGCAGTCCGACGAGTCCTCATCGAAGTGGACTGTCGTCACGAACCGCGGCGCAGACGCGAGGAGCGGGCTTGCTGCGCAGTCTAGGAAGGCGTCGTCTTGGAGGTTCACCATCCGCCCCGCTTCAATCTCCTGGCGGGTCCAGATGAGCTGTGTCGTGAAGTCGTACTCGGATTGGCCCATGCTCACACGCTATCGACGCAGCGCCTCCCCAATGCGTCGTGCAGCGATGGATGCGAACTCGGTGTCGCGCTCCACCCCGACGAACCCTCGACCGAGCGCGTGCGCGGCGATGAGGGTGGAGCCGGACCCGGCGAACGGGTCAAGCACAACCTCACCAGGCTCCGTGAACGCCTCGACCGCAGCGCGCATCCAAGTCTGCGGCTTGGTGGTCGGGTGGTCAGATTCACCGCGCGTCTTCGGGAGGTGGATGTGATTCGTCTTCGTCCGGTCGGTATTGAAGTTGCGGATACTTCCCGGCCGACGCATTAGCGCAGCAGTTTCATGACGTGGCGCGAGCATGCTCTTGCTCTTCGCCCAGGAACCGCCTCCTGTGAAGACGACTAGGTCAAGCATCTGCCAGCCGGTGTACTCCGCGTGGCTGACCATCTGCGCGAGCGTCCGATTTCCACACCAGGCGAGCATCAGACCGCCCTTCGGCACACTCCGGAGCATGAGGTCGAACGCGGGGCGCAGGAGGTCGGAGAACGCCTGCGGGTCGTGGTCTGCATACCCGCGGGTATGCGTTCCCTTCTCCTTGTAGTTCGGTGCAATCTGGCCAAGCATCTCGCCGTGCTTCGTCACGCCGTACGGCGGGTCGGTGATGATGACATCCGCTTCGGCAGGCAATACCTCGCGGCAATCCGCGCGATGCAGCGCGATTCGCGTGTTCATACCTTCACCCCCACCATCTCCCCCGGCATTCCGGCGACGTACTGCTCTACGAGCCGATGCGCTCGGCCCGCCGTGAGTGCAAGGTCGTCCACGTCGGCACCGGTCGCGACCCGTAGCCATTCTTCGGGCACCGCCGCGAGTATCGTCCGGCACCGCTCCGCTCGATGCGCAGCGGCGAACCGCGAGCGGACCGTGTGCACGATGCGCGGCGCTGACAGCCACGCGAGCGGGATGCCGAGAACCGACGCGATGACCGTCAGCGGCGCACCGGGTGACGCGGTAACCACAGCGACGGCCGCGAGAACGATGAAGCTCCCGCTGGCCGACGCTGCCGTGAACCGGACCGCGACCGTCATGCCGCACCGCCAAGCGCGCTCAGGAACTCGACCAGGATGCCGTTGCGCCACGCCTCAATGAGCTGCCACGCATCGGTCACACCCGCACGGTGCGCGGCACGTGCATAGTCGGGGTCCACCTCAGCCGCGACCACCGCATCGAGCGCGCCGTCGTCCAGCACCCAGGGCGCCAACTCGACTGCATCGAACTCGCGGGTATGCGCAGTGCGCGCCGTACGCGACAAGCTGACGACGGCCGGGTGGCTCAGCCACTCATCCGCGGTGAACGGTAGCTGAGCGACAACCGGGTACCGCACACGGATGGTGTCGCTCTCCGGCCGCGCGACCGCAATCACTTCGAAGCCGACTTGCCACCGTCCCTGCATCGGCTGGTCGGCCTCACGAATCTGAGCGACGATGTCCTCCACCATCTTGAACACGTTCATGGCCGAGCCTCCAGAACCACGCGGACCGCAGCACGGTCGTCGAGACCGTCGCATCCGGGGATGAAAGCGCGGGCGGCGGTCGCGATGCGAGCATCACGCTGCGCGTTCCGCTCTACGGCTCGGCGGTCACGCCACAGGATGAGGTGTGCCGCGACGACCGCACCCGACACGAGGACGAGATACGCGCCCACCGCGAATGCGACGGAGAACAGGATGATGCTCATGCCGCATCTCCCGCTGTGAGGGCCAGGTCATAGCGACCGTCTGTGGCGACGCGTTCGGAAAGTGTCAGCGTCGCACGGAGCGCGATGAGCGTGAAGGACCGACCCATGTGGTAGAGAAAGTCCCAGGTGACCCACGCTCCCGGTGTCCCCACGCCGACTAGGAAGGCCTCAGAGCCGTCTCCTGAGTTCCAGTCGAGGAGCCACGGCTCTCGGCCCAGCGCAGTGTCGATGTACACGCGGGCGGCGTCCGCGTGTCCGAGGTCTCGGCTGGCCGCGGTCTCGTCAGCCGAGTCATATTCGACCGCTCTTTCGAGGCCGTCATATCGGTGAAAGTCCACCTCGATGTGGCGGTTCTCCTCCAGCACGCTCATCGCACACCTCCCCGGCGTTCCTGGAGCCGCTGAAGCACGCGGTCCGGGTCCACGGAGAACGTGGACGGGGCGATGAGCAGCGGGTCGATGAGCACCGCTGCCAGCTCACCCCATGTCGCGTCCAACTCGATGAAATGCTGCCGACGGCCGCGAACCGTCCGGATGACGTTGCCACGCGCGAGCGGGTGAACATCGCCGAGACCATCCACGTGGCCGGGGATGGCGACACGGCAGCCGCAGCGCTCCGGCGCAGAAGCGACGACTCGACCGTGCTCATCGAGCAGCTCGTGTCCGCTTCGACTCGCCACCGCGATGTCCGCGAGAGCGAGGATGAGTTCGAGGTTCTCGTCCTCGGCCAGCTCTACAGCGGTCACGCTGCACCTCGCTCGACGATGCGCCCGAATGCCGAGTCACGAGTCTGCGGCGCGGACGGCGGGAGCTGAATGAACACCAGCGGTTGGACGAACCGCGCGGGGCGAGAAGCGCGCGAGCTGTCAGCCGCTCGCTCCGCGGCCTCCCGCTCTTCAAGCTTCGCCACAGCACGCTCGATGTCCCCGCTCGCCTGGGCGCGCTCGACGAGCGAATGCCAGTGTGCGAGAGCCTGGTCAGTGTCGCCGATGGCGAGGAACTGCTCGATGACATCCTCGGTCGCGACCGCCTGGTAGCGACGGCCCACAACCTTCGCCTCGGCGGAGTTGAGTTCACCGTCCCACATCCCAAACTGGATACTGCCGTTGGACCACAGCTCTTCGAGGCTCCCGCGCAGAACGCGGTACTCGATGACGTTCAGCGGGTTCTCCACCTCGCCAGCAGGAACCGGCTCCACGGACCAAGTGCATGTGCGTGCCCATTCAGCGCCGCACGCTTCGCATTCGAGCGGGCCGTAGAAGCGGTCCTCGATGAGGGTCTCGTGACCGCAGTCACCGCACACGAGCGTCGCGTACAGGTCGCAACCGGACTGCACGTAGCGGGTCGCTCCTCCGTCGATGTTGAAGTCCCAACCTTCGGTCGAATCCTCAACAGCTCTCGTGAGGTAGATGCGCTCTACGAAGCGCCAGACGCCGTGCTCACACTCGAACTGTTCATGAGGTTCATTCCCGCCGTCGAGGTCGAGATGCACGCAGCAGGCTTCCATGCAGTAACCGGTCCGACTGAAGTCCTTCAGGTAGGTGAGAGGGGCCGCGGAGACAGCATCCGCCTTGATGGCGAGTTCAGCACTCATCACTGCTCACCGACCTTCTCAGCGAGGGTCACTTCGTTTCGACGCTCAGCCCGAAGTTCACGCAGCCACTCGTCGATGGTCCATACGGCGAAGAGTCCAGCGACAACAAAGAACACGAACAGCGGGACGTACAGGAACGCCTCCATGCCGAGCCACGGAGTCAAGACCCACGCGAGAACGAGGGTGACGACGAATGTCGCGAGGGAACGTAGCTGAAGCTGGGGTCCGAGCATCACAGCTCACCGCCCTTCTCCGCTGGGAACGTGAACACCAGCGCGTTCCCGCTGACCTGAGCCGTCAGGTGAGCGTCGGCAAGCCTTGCCTGGAAGCCAGGGTCACGCATGGCGCCGTTGGCTTCATACTCAGGCATCAGCACGAAGAGCGTGTTGTCCGGCCCTACCGCCGCGTCGTGTACGTAAGCGAGGTCGCCGAGCACATACTGCGCGGTCTCCGCCATCTCGTACTCGGCGTCGTACGCCTCGGCTCGGGCCAGCTCTTCCACCGTCCAGACGGAGAAGCAGTCGGAGGTCAACGGGATGATTACGTGCGTGTCCGGGTTGAGCGGTTTCGGGTCGCGCTGGTCAGTGCAGAAGCTGAACTCGGAGCGTCCGCCCCGGTCAACGTAGACACCCTTCGGCTGCGAGATGACGGCTGACTCAGGAACATCCACCACCGACGCGACACGCTGTGCGAACGCCGCGGCGTCTGCCTCCTTCTTTGCGGTCTCGGCGTTCTGCACCGTGAAGAACGTCACTGCCATGGCGCCGACGAGGAGAGCCGCAGCCAGTCCCCCGAACGCAACGCGAGTTGGAATCGTAGGTCGCGCATTGTCGAGGCGCTCCTGTCGCCGCTGACGCTCGAAGATGTTGTCCGACGCGGGGAGGCTGTTGACTACGGTCAGTTCCTTGGCGAATCGGCGACGCTGGATGAGCCAGACGCTGAAGGCGACAGCACCCGCAACTGCGACGATGGGCGTCGCGACGGCCAGCGCAATCGCAGCAGTTCCGACGAAGACTGCGAAGAGGAGTGCGACCAGTCCCGGCACGAAGATGATGAACAGGGCCAGGATGAGCAGCCCCGAGCCGCCTCCGGTATTCCGTTCCGCATTCATCACAGCTCACCGCCCTTCTCAGCGGCGGTCACGATGGACTGCCAGTACGCGAGCGCCTCGTCCGTGGACTCCGTGCGCTGCATCTGCTCCAGCACCTCCGGCGTCAGAACCGCCTGCCACTTCTCAACCTCCGCACGCAGCTCCGGCGTCGCGGTGTCGAGGTCGAAGTCTTCGAGCGGGGCGACGCCCGCCAGGTAGGCGTCCAGCGCAGGCTTCAGCACGCCGTACAGCGCCTGGCACTCCGCGGTCTTCGCGTCCACGTCAGCGCCACCAGCGGTCGCCGCCTCAGCGGATGAGCTGATGGACTGAAGGTTCTCGTCCTGCGGGGTGTAGCAGACGGAGTAGGCGGTATTCACCGCGTCAGCAGTCTGGTTCGCCCATGCCGGGACAGCGATAGCCGCTCCGACGGATGTGACGATAGTCAGTACAACGCCGCCGATGATGAGCATGGGGTCGGTAGCCATCAGCGGGCCTCCCCCGCCAGAGAGAAGCGGAAGGACTCGACGAAGTTCGAGAAGCCTGTCAGGATGCCGTTCGCGTTCTCCACGAACCGCTCACCCGCCTCGACGCCACGCTCATCGCCGGTGTCGGCGAGAGCCTGCGCAGCCTCGTTCGCCTGCTGGGTGCGCTGGTCCACGGTGCCGGTGATGTAGCCGGACGCCGCGGAGACCACCGCGGGGCTGATGGCTGGTCCACCGAACAGCACGAGGCTAATGGCAGCCAGCGTCCAGAAGCCCTTGCCGGGCATTGAGAAGCGACGGTGCGCGGGAGCGCCGTCCTGGTAGTAGACGCTCATCGGGCAACCGCCGTCGTGTTCACCGAGGCGCAGTAGACGGCGCGGCGGGTTGCTTCGCGACGAACGCGAACCGCCCAGTAAGCGGTGCTCACGGCCGACGCGATGCGCGGAGCGAGGGAGACCAGGACCGCGGAGACCAGCGCGCCGACGCCAACGGCGAGAGCTACGGCCGTGCGGCCACCGGTCGCGATGAGCTGCCCCAGCGCCTCCACGATGAAGGGAATGAGAGCGGGCGATGCCTCGTGGTTCACCGCGGCCTCAGTCGCGACGGCGTTCCATGCGGCGAAGCCAGTGAGGCATGCCGTCATACCGACCGCGACAAGCGCCACGAGGCCGATGGCCACGAGCACCCAGCGGAGGGTGGAGATGGTAGAATCGAGGGTGAACATAGCGTTCCTTTCCTTTGGGATGGGCCGGAGCTGGTAACTCCGGGATGTGTTCTTTGTTTCTTGAAGAGCCGGGCCGGAAGGTCCGGCTCTTCGTCTTTGTTCAGTTGTCTCGGTCGGTCAAATGTTCGTACTTGACTTTCCCACTACCTCTATGGTATCAGTACGCCTGTTCGAAAGTGGACGCGCGCGTCAACTCCTATGTAGGCGGCTAGCTTTCACGAATGAAGGGACCGGGTGGGAGAACCGTGATGGCTCCCCACCCTGCCCCTGCATTCACTCGTGAAGGCGCCGCTCGCTCAGTCGTACTTGAACTGGAATCGCTCGCTCTCGAACAGCCGAGCAATCTCCGCCTCACGGCGAGCCTGGTCAAGCACGTCAGCCTGAACTTCATCGGACCGAAGGTGCTCCATCCGAATCGAGTGCTGCTCCGGCGTCTTGTCGTCGAATGTCAGACCGTTGTCGCCGAACCAGGTGCCGTTCCGGTTCATGTACCCGAGCGGGGTGAGGTACCACTCCATCGGGGTGAAGTGGAAGCGTGAGCGTGGGTCCACTCGCAGGTTCGAGTCGCGCCACGTGCCGACCGCGGTGACACCGTCCTCCAGCCAGCGCTTCCCCGTAGCCTTCGACTTCGGCAGCGCCTTGAACTGCACCTGGCCCGCGTCGAAGCGACGCTGAAGGTCGGCGCGCTGCTCCGCGTTCATGTCGAAGTCGTCGAGGCCAGTCACAGGGTCGATACCGGTGACCGGGTCGCGGCCCTCACGAACACGACGAGCACTACGAAGGGCTATACCGACGCCGTCCTGGTATCGGTCCACCCACTCCGCAGCAGTCATCCGAGGCAGATGCTCCGGTGTCTCGCCAGTGAACCGCTCGATGGTCTCGCGCAGCTCCTCCAGCTCCTCCGGCGTGCGACGGTCCTGGTGCGGCGTGTGCTCCTCCAGGCGTTCGATGGAGGCCATGAAGGCCGCGTGAGCCTCCGCCTCGTCGCGAGCCTCTTCACGGCTGTCGCGCCACTCGATGAATGCTTCGAGCAGCTTCTGCCACCAGACACGGGTGTCCGGGAGTGGCGCACCGGGACGCGGGTACATGCGAGCGCGAGCTTCAGCATCCGCAGTCACCGTGTAGAGGTTCTGGTAGCGGCGCGGTCCTGTGCCGCCTTTGGAGCGGCGCAGGCTCTTGCTCGGGTCGGTTGAGTGCTTTGTCATGTCATCTCCACTCGAAGGTATGAGCCGCGGCAGCGGCGGGGGTCTGGGGTAGGGCGTCCACGGTGACGACAGCACCGAAGAACGCCGCTGTCGTCACCGAGAACTCGACGCCGATGCCGACGGCGAGCAGGAATCGGACAACCTCGGCGGTGACAGCAGCCTGGTAGTCAAGCTCGATGTCGCGGACGAACAGGCGGCTCGACGTGCGCAGCGCCGTGAACGACACGATGATTTCGAAGCGGCGCTCCTCGGTCAGGCGGACACGAACGCGGCCACCGGCCACCTGATATGACTCCGCCCCGAGGGAGCGGACACCTCCGGCCTTCACGAACTCGGATAGGTGCCGTTCGAGCGAGAGGCGCGTGCCCCGGATGTCGATGGTCATGGTGCTCCAATCGGCTCGGCTACGAGCCACGTGTTCGAGAGAGCAGCTCCCCCTTCGCGGGGTAGGCAGCTCACGAGGATGAGGTGGTCCGAGTAGGCCTGGGGGTCGCTGTACGGGCCTTGCTCGCCCGCGGCGCCCTTCGCTGCGGACCAGCGCTCAACGATGCGCCAGGAGCCGCCTAGTGCTTCGATACGGTCGCCAACCTGGAACGTCAGGAAGACGTTGCCTGGTGCCGTCCCGCGGCCCGGTGAACGCGCGTGCGCTGCCAGCCACACGGGGCCGTCCGGCAGCCCGCGGACACGGAAGACATGGTCAAAGTCTGGCGGAGAGATGACGCCGTCTGCCGCTACCGACATCTCGCGGATGTCGTCGATGGCGTGCGTCGCAGGGGCAGGCGCTTCCGAACTCGCGGTCGCTTCCGGTTCGGGAGCGATGGTCGTGACAACGGGCGTCGCGGTTGGCGTGGGTACGGGCGTGGTCAGGGGCTGAGCTGGCGACAGCGCGCTCACTCCCAGAATCAGCGAGGCGGACAGGAGCGCACCCCCGACAAACGAGAGAGCGCCCCGCAACAGTGTGCGGAGCGCTCTTGTAATCGTGCGTCGGGTCATCGCCATTGGACGTAGAGAATCTCGTTGACGAGACCGGTCGTCGGCGCCTGAATCATGGCCCAGCCTCCGCTACCACCGGACCAGCCCCCGCCGCCGAGGTTCACTCGATACCCGCTTGCAGCGGCGCTCGCCCAGCCGGAATCCTGAACGGAGCCGACGCCTAGGGCGGCAGCCGCCTGGCCCGTGGAGAGCCACGCGCCCGCAGGGAGGATGAGGGACTGTCGGCCGAAGATGGCTTCGGGACGCGACTGCCAGTAGCCACCGCTGGGGATTCCCACGCCCGTGTTCAGCGTCTTGACGGCAGCCTGCTCCGGCTGCACGGCAGCGCGCGGTTCAACGGTGACGAGCGGAGGCAGCGCGACTACCTGTCCGCCGTTCACAACGGCTGTACGCGCAGTCGCCTGCTGAGGCGTAGTCGCGGATGCTGCGACGCCAGTGAGCGCGACGACGCTGAGTGCCGCGCCGACGCCAGCGCTGACAAGCTTGATGAGGGTCTTCATGAAGGTGTCCAATCTCGTGTCCAAGGGTGTAGGCGGCTCGCTCTGACACCAGGGCGAGCCGCCTACGAGTCAGCCCTCGCTACGGCGACGCAGACGAGCTGCGAGCACCGCGAGAAGGCCGAGGATGCCGAGGCCTCCAGCAGCGCCGAGAGTGAGTAGAGCAGGGTTGGTACCCGACTCCGTCACGTTCTCCGATGCGACCAGCGGACCGGAGTCGCCGGTCTCGAAGCGCGGGTTCGGCTTCACCGCAGGGGTCTGCGGCTGCGCGGGGGCGCTTGGCTCAGGCTTCGGCTGCGGGGTAACCGGCGCCTCCGGCTCCGGAGTCACAGGGGTCTCCCCCGCGACAACGGCGATACGAACCTCACCGGGAGCCGCAACGTCCGGGCGAACCGGACCGAACTCCGTGTCCACCGTCTCGGCGACGGTGAATCCGAAACTCAGCGCCGTCGGCTCTGTGGAACCCTCGTACTCGAACCCGCCACTGACACGCTGGACGCCGTCCGGCAGTTCGACAGCCTGTACCTCAGCCATCGAGGGGCTGAGACCTGTCAGGCGGCTCGCGGCCAGCATCTCCTCGTCGGAGATGAACAGCGGCGTCTCGACGGGGATGCGCTTCTCGACGAGGCCACCCGCGATGTCACGCGGCAGCGACTCGGTGCGAACCTCGGCGGTAGCACGTGTGCCGTCCGCCAGGAGGACCGGGACGTTGATGCCAGCAGCGTTCAGCCACTCCGCACTCCCGAAGTCGAACGTCACGACCGTGCCGCTGACCGTGACCGTGAGGCCTTCGGGCGCGTTGTAGTCGAGACCGATGAACTCACGGTCCTTCGACCACAGACCATCGGTCGCCGGGAGCGCCAGCGTGCCGTCCTCCGCACTCGGAAGTGCGACGGCGGTGACGCCAGGGATGCGTTCGGCCAGGTCGATGGAGACCGTCTTCGTCAGCTCACCGGTCAGCTCACCAACGCGGTAGCTCGGCTGCCCCGTCGTCTGCGGGCCGGTACCGTAGTCCGTCAGACCGAAGCCCGCCGGAGTACCAAGCGGCGCCTGCCCGACAGTCAGCCGAGGCTCCGACGGTGTGACCGTGCGGGCGCCGGTCGGCGTGATGGTCTCGCGCGGCGCACCCCAGGTCAAGTAGCGACCGTTGCGCCATTCGACACGGTCGGCTGCGCTCCACATGGGGATGCCTCCCTCGTAGGAGGCTGTCGGCGCGTTGCCGACCCACGCGAACGTGGACGCACCGTCCATGCCGGAGCGGCCGGTGATGGTGACGGGAGCGCTCGTGACGCCGGTCGCGATGTGCCGGAGTGCCACCGTGACGCCGTACGTGGAGTTCTGGTCGAACGCGACGAGACGGACCTTGCCGTCGGCCGCGGTCGTGTCAGACGCGATGCCGGTGCGCGGGAGCGCTGTGACATCGAACGCGAACTCGCTCCAGTCGATGCGCTCACTGAAGCCGGGAACGTTCGCTGACTCCCCCGTGTCCGGGCGGGCAGCCAGGGCACCGTCCATCGAGTAGCGGAATCCGGATTCCTGCCACGTCTCAGTCGGGGACTGGACGGTGATGCCGACGAGGCTGCGCAGGTTCAGCTCGACCTCATCGGGCGCTCGGTTGCCTTCCGGCGTTGCAACACCGGAGATGAACGCATCGTGCAGGCTCGGCATGTACCGGTCGTACTCGACCGGAGGCGCGGCAGGCGACGGCTGGAACACGCCGGTGCCGATGGGTGTCAGACCATCCGTGGAGATGAGCGGAGCCACGGCGCGAGCCGCGGTCTCCGTCTGGTTCTCGACCGGTGCCGCCTGGACAGCCACTTCGGGCACCGCGATGGAAACCGTCGGCTCGACGGGCACCTCCTCCGCGGCCGACCCTTCGGCGGCGAGGTTGGCAGTCGGCGTCTCATCGGCGGCGGGAGCGTCGGCGGGTACCGTGGTCTCCTCGCCGATGCTCACGGTCGTGGTCGGTTCGGTGGTCACCTCGTCGGCCGCGAGAGCGCTGCCGACTGGGGCGAGGATGATGGCGAATGCTGCGACGGTTGCGCCGCAGCTCAGGATGGTCTTCTTCTTGTTCATGCTGTGTCCTTTGCTGGTGAGTCCGGCTCGGCGGTCGAGTCGGAGGATGTGGATGTGATGCGGGCGAGATACGCCTCGTAACGTTTGCGGTCACGCCTCCAGAGCGCCCCGCGGAACGACGAAGCCCCAGCCATGTAGGTGGCTGGGGCTTCGTTCTCTGCTGCCGTCAGCAGTCCGCGTCGATGATTCCGAAGTAGCCGTTCGAGTCGTTGGTGACGGGCGTCACGCGGATAAAACCTTCGACAGTCTCCCGGTCGAAGGTGCGCCCTGAAGGCGCTCCGGCGTCCAGGTTGTACGGCGCGATGAAGCGCGATGCCGAGCAGAGGTCTGCGGGGTTGCCCGCGTCGTCGCGCAGCTCGTACCCGCGGCCGAGGTTCGCCGTCAGGAACTCGTCCGCCGTGAGCAGCGGACGCTCCGTCGGCGACGCGCTCGGCGACGGGGAGGTGGACGGAGCAGTCTGCGTCAGCGCCGGAGCTGCCGAACTCTCAGTAGGCGCAGGTGCCGCAGACGGACCGGCGTTCTGTGACAGCGCGAGCCAGATACCGCCGCCCACGATGAGTGTGATGAGTACCAGCACCGGGAGCAGCCCGATACGGACCTTTCGCGGCTCAGCTTCAGTTGTCTCCGACATGTGCAGCCTCCTTCGGCTTCAGGCGCTTGATGAGTTCAGGCGCGACAATCGCGATGAGGATGCCCGCGCCGAGGAACAGCGCGAACCACCACGAGAAGAAGTACGCCGACCATGCGACAACGAGCATCTTCAGGAGCTGCACGGCGACCGCGCGGGCCAGCGAACCGAGCGCCAGACCGCCGACAGGATGAACCTCCACGTCGATGCCCACGTCAGCCTTCAGTCGCGCCTTGAACGCGTCGAAGCGACCGGCGATGCCGGTCACCTCCCGGAGACGGCGGACGAGCAGGCCGAGGCCGAACGAACACGCGGCGACCGCGAGCACCGTCCCGATGAACTGCGCCACCTCGGTACCGCCGAACACACCGACGAGGAACGTCTGCGCGAGCAGCGAGATGAGTCCGAACGCGAGAGCCTGGACCGCGACCCAGAGACCGGAACCGGCCTGCACCCAGACCCACCACCGCTCCCCCACGCTCTTGCGCAGCTCAACGATGGAGCCGTCGAAGCGGTGCGGCAGTCGCATGGGAAGGCCACGGCCCGCGGTCTGCACCGCGAACGAGAGCGCGGCGAGGACCGCGAAGACGACAGGTTCGAAGACTGCGCGTTCTTGGAGGAATGCGACGAGTCCCCAGACTCCGGCGCCGATGATGAGGGCGATGACGGCCCTGGCTTTCATGATGTCGAGCGACATGATGCCCTCCTTCCGGGCGGCAGATGCCAACAAGATGTGGCACCCGTGATTTCGGGCGAGTTCGCCAGATGGACGAACGAGCGCGGGGTGGGGTGGCTGTGGCCGAGAGCGCTGTTAGGCGCTCAGCGGGGCGCACAGCGCGTTCCATGAGGTCAAATCGTGCTCGATACGTCGAAACGACGCGATATCGAGCACGATTGCCGGAAGTCTGGTCGGCGTTATGCCGTGGTTCTGCGTCAGAGTTCCACAGCCAGCTCTACAGGGATTCGCTCCTCGTAGAACCGGCGAATCTCGTCGCTCGTCTTGCCGACGTTCACGAGAGGCGCGACGTACGCGCGCGGGATGCCGTCGCCGTTCACGCCTTCACGGTTGCAGCCGTATTTGTCGAGGCCGTCCCGGTTGAAACCCTCAGCGTCCAGTCCGTCGGGGTCGAACCCCTCGCGGTCTCGCAGGTCGCGGTCGCGGCCATGACGGTTATAGCCGTCCGCGTCATAGATGAAGTCGCCTTCATAGACCTTCACCGCGGCGGGCTGATACTTCGGGGAGTTCGGGTCGAGGACCGGGCTGTCCTCGCGAAGGAATGACGGGAGACCCTGTGCGCGGCGTCCGCCCGGCTCCGCCAGAATCGCATCGAGGATGCTGAGCTTCTTCGGCTCCCGTGCAGCCACCGCCGTTCCCTTCGCCGGACGCGGGTTCCAAGCTGCCCGCGCGTCTGCGTTCGAGGTTACCGACGAGCTGGTGTTGTAGTGCTGCTTGACGCCGTCTGCGCGGGTCTTCAGTTCCCTGTTCTTCGCCATGGGCGTCTCCGTTCAGTAGTCAGCGGAACGCAGAACGCCCCGCGAGCAAGCTGCTCAGCGGGGCGTTCTGCGAGGTGCGGCTCAGTCGCCGCGGTCGATGAGGAACCCGTCCTCATCCAGGTCGTCATCCGAGTAGGAACGAGCGTCATACCAATCGACATCGTTGACCTCGCGGAACTCAACATCTGATGGTGAGACACCAGCCTCTTCGAGTTCCGCCTCAATGCGTTCCCGCGCCTCAGCGAAGTCCTCAAACTCGGTGGACTCGTGATTCTGCTTCGCATTGTCGAGCATCGACTCCCAGAAGTCAGGCTCGCCATCGTTGTAGTTCAGGTGACCGACAGCCACGACCTCGCTGCGGGACAGCGTGACGACAGGCTTCTCGTCCTCCCAGCTAACGGTGACCGTCATCGCGACGTAGTCATCGCCGTGGTCGCGAGGTCGCTGGATTGCCTGAACGGCGTCGTAGTCGTCGTACGCGACCCGGTCGATAGCCTCAACCTGCTCGTCGGTGAATCCCACCGGCTCCTCCTTCTTCGCGGGACGCGGGTTGAAAGCCGCCCGCGCGTCCGCGTTTGAGGTTACCGATGTACCGGTCGTGTAGTGCTGCTTGACACCGTCTGCGCGGGTCTTCAGTTCACGTTGCTTCGCCATGTGGTTTCTCCTGTCTGTTGGCGTTGACCCCCGCATCAGCGAGGACTTGATGTCTCAGTTGCGAGTCGCGTCCAGGACCGCCTCGTCCACCGCAGCGTCGAGCACGTGGCCCGGCGAAGTGCGGTCACCAAGCAGCTCGACGACCACCGCGTGACGCGCGTGAACCGCTGCCATCTCGATGTGGTGCCAATACTCGGTGTCAGCCTCAGCCCGACGCGTCGCCTCGACGGCAGCGGCGAACGCCTCCGTCTCGCGCGGGTCGCCGTACTCCGCCAGCAGCTCGCGGTGCACGTGACGCTTCACCAGCTCGTCCACGCGCTCCAGCGGTAGACCACTCTCTGCTGCCAGGTCGCGGTTCCACGTCCAGTCGAGCGTGCGACCCTCGCGGTAGTGCCGAGCGGCGCCAGCGAACGACGCACACTGTTCGACCGGAAGGAAGCGCTGAGGCCTCGGGTTGAACGCGGCGCGCGCGTCAGGATTCGACGTGACCCGCTGGCCGACGTGGTAGCCCTGGACAACGCCGTCAGAGCGGCGGATGGGTGTGGGTTCAGGCATCGAACACCTCCGGGTAACGGCTGCGCAGAGCAGCCTCAGAGTCAGCGGTGCGCGGCACCGAGCGGTAGTCGAGCGCTCGGTGGTTCCACTCTTCGAGCACGAACGAGTCCGCCGTCACATGGACGGTGCGTCGGTGACCGACCTTCGTCGAACGAGCAGCGGTCAGGTCAGGCGCCGTCGGCGAGACGGGAACCGTGTCGAACAGTGACCGCGACGGCCGCGGATTGAAGGCAGCTCGCGCGTCACTGTTCTCCGTCACCTGCGGACCGACGTGGTAACCCTGGATGATGCCATCGGAACGACGGATAGGGGTTGTTGGTCGGAAGCGAACCGGGAAACGCGGCGTCATGTGATGATGCTCCAGACGGTGCCGTTCTTCGCGTCAGTCTCGGTCACGCGGATGACCCAGTTCGAACCTTCGATGTTCAGCGGCTTCTCATCGCCGACCGCCGCGGAGGGGTCGAACGGGCGGATGACCTTCGTGTTGAAGTTCGCGTCGGGGTACTGCACACCGCTGTTCACGAGCACCACGTCCTCACCGAACGCGTCCCAGATGGACTTGCCCAGGATGTTGAGGTCGTCGCGCGTGTACTTCGGCTCGGGGACCGACGAAACCGGAGTCTCGCTCGGCTCCGGCGCGGGGGCCTGTGTCGCGTCGGGTGCCGGTGCCGGTTCAGCGGGAGCGGGCTGCTCTACCGGCTCCGTCGCGACGGGCGCGGGTTCTGCGTTGGGGCGCGTCTCCGTCTTCGGTGCGAAGAAGAACAGCGCCGCGATAGCCGCTGCGATGAGCGCAATGAACAGGACGGTCACAATGGTCGCCCAGCGACGCTTCGGCAGCTCGTACTCAGCCATGGTCACCTCCAGAAGTTGTTGGAGGAGGGTGAGAGCAATGCGCGGCCAGCCGGGCTTCTGTGTGGTGTGTGCGGGTGCTTCCCCGAACCGGATGTGCTCTCTCCCTCTCCTACTAGTGGTTGCGGAGAGGTCTCCGAAAACGGCTCATCGGGGCGCCCCGAAACCAGAAGATTTCGAGACGCCCCGAAGCGGTCACAACAGCCAGTCGTCATCCTTCGAAGAGGACGGCACAGGCTGCGGCGCAGGAGCCGGCGATTGCTGCGGAGCTGGAGCCGACTGAGCGACCAGCGGCGGAGGAACGCTGATACCCAGGGAAGCAATCAGCTCCGGGATAGCATCGCCCTCAGCCTTGATGAAGCCGCCGCGATAGCCGGTAACCGCACCACCCTCCTGCGCGGTCACCCCAAGGCCCGGCTCTCCCGTATCGAGAGCGCGGAACTCCTCCTCAGCAGCGATTCCGTACTCGCCGGGGAACATCATCCGAAGACCGGCAGGGTCGAGCGGCATGTTCGGCGTCTTCAACTGAATCTTCGTGGGGAAGTTGTTCCGCATGAAGCCAGACAGAATCGACGCGTCACCGCGCTGCAACCCGAGCACGACACGAATGCCGACGAAGCGCATCTCGCGGGTGATGTCATCCATCACCATCATCACGTTCGACTTCGCAGCGTTGACCTCCTGCGCAGCCACGACCTTCGGGTCTTCCTTGTCGGCACCCTTCGGGATGTCACGGAGCGCAGTGAGCGCCGCGTATTCATCCACCACAGCGACGAGAGGCACGACCCGCTCACGTGCACGCACGTCAGCCGGGATGTCGTGCCAGGACGCGCCCCCGTACTCCAGTACGAGGTCCGCGCGACGACGGCCCTCGGCGTAGACCGCCTCCAGAACCTCGCTCGCGTCCAGCGGGTTGTCCGCCCACGCACGTGTGAAGCCGCGGACCTTCATGAAGTCAGCGCCACGCTTCGGCGACCCGTCGATGACGACGACATCCCCGCCCCGTGCAAGCACGTTCAGGATGATGTCGAGGAGCTGAATGGACTTGCCAGACCCCGTGGGACCGACGATGAGCGCGTGAACGCCCGCCTCCATGTCCCACGTCACCAGCCCGCCACGGGAGTCCCGACCAAGCGGAATGTGATTCCACGCGTCGATACCCGTTGCCGACGGCAGCAGGTCCACCACGGGCACAAGCGCAGGCAGCGCACGAGGCTCGCCGTAGACTAGCTTCGTCATCCCACGGACGGGGTCCGGGTGAATCAGCCAGCCGTTCGAGCCGCCATGAATCGCGTTGATGACCTTACGCCACGTCTCGCGAGCAGCGTCCGGGTCCGGAGATACCGCACGCGTCTCCACGTCGATGGACTCCGCGCGACCCTCAGTGCTCCACGTCACCGCAATACGGACCTTCATCAGGTCCGCCTTCAGCTCCGTCGCAATCGTCTCGCGTTCCGCGACAATCGCAGGGAGCATCGGACTGAGCAACACACGGCGCTCGACCAGGTCGAGGTCGAGAACGACAGCGCGGTCACGCCGTGCCAGCATCTCGGCATCCTGCCGAATAGCGCGCTCAGATGCGCTCGTGAGCTCCTTCCAGCGTGCGCGAGGTGTCGCCGTAGCCTCCGCCTCGACGATGCACTTCTTGGAAGCGCGGTTGAAGCCGACGAGCTGAAGGCCCAGTTCCGCGAACGTAGCCGCGATAGCAGCGGTCTTGTCCCAGTCCTCCAGGTCGTCCACCGTGAAGCCACGGGGCAGCGGCTCCTCCATGCCGTTCGGGTCGTCGAAACCGGGGTCGTCCATGGTGAGGCCACCGGACTCGCGAAGGTTGCGACGGATGCGACGCTCCTCGTCGTCCAGTGGTCCGATAGCGAAGTGGCCCTCCCACACGTCGGAGAGCATGAACTGGAGGTTGTCCGTGTCCAGCTCACGACGGAGGGACGCCTTCAGCGCTTCCTCGTCCCGGAGCACCGGCCAGAGGCTCGTAGGCAGAGTGATTTCCCAACCACCCACCTCAGTCGTCGAGCGCTCAATACGGAGGAGACCCTGCTCCTCCGCGGTCATGAACTGCTTCTGACCGGAGGCAGACTCCTGACCGAGAGCCAGAATCAGCTTCTCGCGCAGAGCGTCCTTGAACGCGACCTCGTGACCGAACTCCGCACGCAGACGACGACCAGTGGACACACCGCCCAGCACGGCGAGGAGCAGTGCGAACACGGCGACTGCGGCCACCGCGATGTTGCGGATGCCGTCAGGCACGATGAGGCCGTACGCCGCCAGCTCCGGAGCCTTCATACCCTCGACAGCGAACGCGACAATCGGCACCAGCAGCGACGCGCTGGCAGCACGCCACCACCAAGAGCCGACAATCTGACCATCGCGCTCGATGACGGATGCCGCGTAGCGGTCCCCCGCCTTCTTCACGAAGCCGGTCTTAGGCGCGAACGGGTTCTTCTTCGACTTCCACACCTGAGCGGTCACACGGTTCGTCACCGCGGCGCCCAACACCAGGACGCCGAGCGGGAACGCTGCCGGGAACGCGAACGCCAGCAGCGCGATGAGCAGCGCCGTGTTCACGAGGCTCAGCCAGCGGAACAGTGCGAGCTTGCGGCGAAGGTCGGTGTCGTCCTCGTCCTTGAAGAAACGAGGGAGGTCGTCTACCCACCCGAAGACGCACGACCAGATGAGAACGAGCGCCACCCACACGCCCAGACCCAGCCATACAGCCGGGACCGTCGTCAGGAGCTTCGCCCAGCCCTTGCCGCGCTTCGTGCTCGCCTTGCCGAAGGCTTCACGGTGAGCCGCTGCGGTGTGCAGCCATGCCTTCCGGACCGCCGGAACCTTCGGCAGTTTAAGAACCCGCTGGTCCTCCTTCGTCGTCGTTGTTGCCATGAGGCTCCCCCTTTCGCAGGACAGTGAAAATGAACATCGGAACAAGCAGCGCCAGGCAGGCGCCCCCGAGAATCAGGGACGCCATGCCTCGCTCACCGCCTCACGAAGCGTGCGCCCGTCGCCGTTGACGACGACCTCCACGCGATTGTCGGCCCCGGTCTCGTAGACCGAGCACAGGTCAGGCCGCGCAGCCGCAACCTCACGAAGCACACCGACCTCGCCGATAGCCAGCCACATCTCACCCAGCAGGTAGATGGCGAGACCGAGCGTCTGCCGGGACGCCGCGTCGCTCAGCTCCGGCGCTTCACGCTCCAGGAACAGCAAACGGCGGAACCGCTTCATCGAGCCGCGGTCCAGTCGGTAGTGACGGCCGATGCCGCCGCCGGAGACCTTCACTTCGACAGGGGCATCGCCGCGACGGTCACGGAGCTTGCCGTAAAGGCGAGCGTCGCGACGCACAGACTCAGGTGAGCGCCCGAGCGCCGCAGCGGCCTCAGGCAGGTAGATTTCAGCGTCCATCAGGCCGCTCCTTTCAGAATGGTGAGTGCCTCCGCCACAGCGGAAGCGTCATGTGGGTACCGGCGCGGAATCGCGTCGATGAGAGTGCGGCGGATGTCCGCCGCCAGGTCGTCCGGCGCCGACACGAGGCGAAGAACCGTCTCCTGCGCCTTGTCGATGAGCTGGTCAGCGGACACCGTGCCCCAGCCGAGGACATCGCGCAGGTTCCGTTCAGCGCGAGTCAGCGCCGACACGTGCAGCGCACGGAGCGCGGCAGCGAGGTCCGGGGCCAGCTTGAACTTCTCCCGAATGCGCCACGTCAGCGAATCGCGGACCGCGACCGCACGAGCGTCCGCCCGCGGACCGTCGCCGGAAGCCCAAGCGCGCTCGTTCGCAGCGGACAGCCGCGTCAGCGCCTCCCGCGTCCAATCGAGCAGCGTCTCCTCCGTGCACTCCGACCAGTCGAGCCGTTCACGGATGATGGTCCAGGCATCCGTGTTCTTCTCGCCGATACTGGCAAACCAGGCGTTCGATGCTTCGCGCTCCTCAGCGCGCTGCGCCTGACGCGCGTCGTAGCGAGCGCGACCCTCCGGTGTGACAAGCGCTTCAATGTCGTCGAGCGTTCGGATGTTGAGCTGCGCGGCTCGGCGTTCGTCAGACTTCGACACCTCCGAGGTCGGGCGGTTCGCTGCGACACACAACGCAGCCCACCAGTCGCGGAACCCCTTCATCGAGCGCTTCTTCTGCGACCACGCGGCGTGCGTCGAGTTCAGCAACAGCAACGCCGCCGGATGCGACATGTCACCAGCGACCAGGGCCTCAGCCAGCAGCGACTCTTCAGGTGTCAACGGGGCGTCGTGCTCGTCGAGCTTGCGGACGTTCCAGCGCCCCGGCATGCGCGCCGCGGGCGCTTGTGACTGGTGCAGGAAGCGCGCATCCGTCGCCCACTGGAACCACTCGCGAACCGTGTCGCGGCCGACCATGAACAACGGCGCGGCGTTGGACATGTAGATGTGCGGGTAGACGTTGGTTCCGAAGTGTTCGAGCTGCTGCTGCAACACGAACGCGGAGACGAGACGACACTTCAACAGCGCGTCCGGATGTGGGCCGGAGTCGGGGTCATCCTTGTCGATGCGAGGGAGTGCGTCGAGTTGCGCCTGCGTCGCGGGTCGGATGATGCGCACAGCGCTCTCCGCAATCGCGACCGCCGCGGGAAGAGATGAACGAGCAGCGCGATGAGAACGGGACGATGCAACAGCACGAACCCAACGAGCATCATCGTTAGCGAGACGCACGAGTTCAGCGTGGACGCCAGGAGTGTCACGAATCGAGTTACGCAGCGCGTCCGTCTCGGACTCCCACTGCGGGAGCAGTGTGCCGAGCATCGACATGTACGAGTCGCGGTCCTTGACCTTGTCATACGCGGCGGTGAACACCGGTGTAGGCATCATGAATCCTCATCTGCCTACCGAAATCACGCCGAAGGCAGTGATTTCGGGGAAGGCTAGTAGTTGGGGGTTCACGAACCCCTGCCACCCACGGATGCCCAACCGTCAGCGAAGCGTGACGGGGACAGGATGAACAGCGGGACGTGAACAGGTCGAAGAACTCGCGTTCCGCGGCTGCGCCGCTACAGCGAGTTCAAGGGCGTGAACGGCGTTGCCGTGAACGTCAGGAATCGTGGACACATAGAGGTGTCAGAACGCGGGCAACTAGTGAGCGTTACGCATCACCAGATGGAGCGTTTGTCGGGCGTGAGTGCGGGTGCAAAATCACCGGTACGACATGGTCGATGCGAGGGCATCTCGATGTTCTCTATGAACACCTGAACCAGGGTCACTCACGTTCCCCTGACTCCCCCGTTCGCTACGCTCACTGGTCGCTCCGATTCACTGCGTGAATCTCCGCTCTTACGCCGCCGCCGCCGCCTACAGGCAGTTACCCACTCTCGTGGAGAAGCCTCCGACCGGTTCTCGTGTCCCCGGTCGGAGGCTCCTTTCGTGTCGCTGTTTACCCACTCCCGCGACAGCGGAGCGCGCCGAGCAGAAAGGACTCGACGGCTTCCCAGCCAACGCATGCTCAACGTCGGCCAGGCAGAAGTGCAGCAGCGGGTATCGAACCCGAACCGTTCCGGAGAACAGCCACCCCGGACGGCGCGCTGCGACCGCTCACATGAGTGCTTGCGGTACGAGCGGACTAGTCGCCTTCGCGATGCGAGCGATGAGACCAGTCGGGAAGTACGGCGAACGGAACTTCGAGACGGCGCCATGGGTGACGGCGTAACCGAGGCCACGGTGAGCCGGGTCGTTCACGTTCAGCAGCTCCGCCGGAGCTGAAGCCGCGGCAGGCCCAAGGAGGAACTGCGTCTGTGCGGCATTGCGGGTTGCGTGAACGACGACCGTGCCGAAGTTGTTCCGCTCTTCACCCCGGAGGTTGAATGCACACTGACCGGCCATCACGACGCGAATGCCGAGAGCACGTCCCGTTCTCAGAATCTCTCGGAGAAGTACCTTGTCAGCCAGTGTCGGGTCGGGAAGTTCCCGAATCACGAGCACGACCAGAGGCATCTCTCCGCTCGGTTCGAGAGTGCTGTCGAAGCCGAGACGCACGGCGCGCGCGCTGTGCAGCTCTGCCTTGCGGTGCTGCATTCGCTGCACGATGGAGACAAGCAGCGCGCTGATGTCAGCGTCGGCGGACGCGAGTGTCGTGAACCGTGGCGCCCAGTCACGAAGTTCGTTGAACGGGTCAATACCAAGCAGTTCGACGAGGGGCTTGCCCGCCACGTCCGCCAGCAAGTTGTTCACGGTGTTGGACACTCCGCTTCCGGTGCGTCCTGCGACGAGCACGTTGTCGTGGAGAGACACGCTCACTGGCTGCGAGGTGATGTCGTCCACTCCGACGGTGGCAGTGAGGTAGGTGATGTTCAGCGATGCATTCATGTTCGCTCCTTCCGACTTCAGTCGCCCTGCGGCAAGCCTTCGTAGATGTCCTTGCAGGTCGGGCAGACGGGGTACTTGGTGAAGTCCCGCGTCGGCGTGTCCTGCTTGCCGCAGATGGCTGTGATGACCGCGCCTTCCAGGAAGGCAGCGTCCAGGTCCGCGCGGCGGAAGTAGTGGGCGAAACGGTCGTGGTCACCGTCTTCGGTGATGGTTGTGGTGGTCTCTTCGATGGTCTCTTCGAGAAGCATGATGCTGTCCTTTCGTCAGGTGCCGGGACATCCGGCGAACCCCGGCACGGGGCAGTGGGCTAGGCGGGATTCGAACCCGCGACCGCCGGTTCCGCAAACCGGTGCGCTTCCGCTGTGCCACTAGCCCGCGGCGCCACCCGAAGACGGCCGTACTCACGCCCGAAGCGTGAGCGTGATGACTTCCAGGTCGATGTCCACAACGTCCGCGTCCAACTCCAGGAGCAGGCGCGCGAGCGGAGCGAACAACGCAGCGGTCCCTGCCGCGACATCCACACCCGAGATGCGCACCACGCGGCCGTCCACGGCTACATGAAGGTCGGCGAGGTACACAGCCGCATCGTCAGCGAACGACCGCCTCACAGCCGCGTAGACCGTCTCAGGTGACGCTCCGGACTCTGCTGACGCAGGCGTGAGATGGAACTCAGGAGGCGTACCCATCACGGCTCCTTCCGTTGGACGACGGCGGGCACGGAGCGAATCACGTGCCCGCCGTCGGGGTCATGCAGCGAGGGTGAAGTCGTCACGTAGGACGGCAATCTCTTCCTCGTTCAGGCCGTTCTCGTCGATTTCGAGAACGAGCAGACCGGGCTTCGTCTCACGACCGCCCTTCAGACGGAACCAGTCGGAGCCGTTGTCGAGCGTCGGTGCGCAGAACATGCTGCGGCGTTCGCTCACGTCAAGCGCCCAGAAGTGGTGGTAGTGCCCCATCACGACGACATCTGCGGCTGCGAGCGGCTGCTCGCCGAACGTCTGCTTCTGCCAGAAATCGACTGCGGCGGTCGGGCCAGGACCGACCTGATGACCGTGCATGAGGCCGACAATCGTGCCGTACACGTCGATGGTCAGCGTCTCTTCGTAGTCACCGTCCGGGTAGACCCAAGTGACAGGCAGCCCGTGGGCTTCGACGGCACGCTGCACCTGACGGTGGACATGGATACCGAAGTCATCGGACGGGTTACCGAGGGTCTGCTTCCCGTTGCGCCAGGCCGCGTGATTCGACGGGACGATAGCCACGATGACCGGCGAGATACGTGCCAACTCGCACACCCAGCGGTAAAGGACGGCGGCGTAGGCGTCGAGCTGCTGAGGCAGGGATAGGTCGTTGGTCCCCATCGGGTTCCCACCGGCCTCGAAGCCCTCCAACCCGTCACCGACATCGAGCAGCAGGATGAGAGTTGGCTTGCGGCGGCGTAGGCGCTTCAGCAGCTTCTGGAGGAACCGTTCGATACGAGCGAGCGCCTCCTCAGTACCGCCCCGTCCGCCGACCTTCCCGAGCTGGAGGTCTGCGAGGGCGATGACGACGGCGCGCTTGTAGCCGGTCGCCTGCTTCAGCGGCGGCTTCACGCGCTCCTTCGACATCGCCATGAGGGTCGGCAGCGAGATGCCGCGAGTGCGCATGCGGAACTTATAGGTGTACTTGCCGTCGGCCTTCCGGGTCACCGAGACATGCGTCTCGATTTCGAAGTCCTTCGGGTTGTGCCCCGCGGCGCGGAGCTTGTCGTCGTCGGTGACGAGCGGCTCGTAGCTTTCGACGGTGACCGCCACGGGGGCGGTGAAGCCCTGCGTGGTCTGTTCTGTGAGTGTGGACATTGCTCGCCACCCCCTTCCCCGTGCCGGAGGCGCGGATAGTTGCGGAGGGTGCGGTGCCGTACGAGCAGCATTCAAGGTGCTCGGCTATCCGGTGCCGCGGGCGAATCAGGTGATGGGGTGTGGTGTCAGAATCGAACGCCCTCAATCCCCCTCTGTCTTAGGTTGCGGAGAGGTTCTCAGATTCGGCTCAATCGCCCGACGGCACGTCCAAGAACAGCGGGTCCGGGTCGTCATCGCCAGGCAGAATCGGAGGACTCACCGTGACAGAGCGCTTCGCGCGATGCACCGATACGTCCCTGTCCGACAACGTCAGAGTCGGCGACGGCGTGCCATAAGTGCGGCGCCACAGTTCCGAATCAGCAGGGTCGCCCTTCGGTGGCGGGTCAGAGCGCACATCATCGGCACTCGCCCACACGAGCACGTTCTTCCCCTCCTCGCCATCGTCGAGGAGGTGGCTCTTCCACGCGATGCCGTCGAGCTTCTTCTCGGGTGCCCACCGGAAGTATTCACCGATGATTTGCGTCACGACGTATTCCACGCGCTCCTCACCCGTGAGCCTCACCGACTGCGTTAGACGCTCCTCGAAGTCATCGGCAAATCGAGCGAAGAGGAACTGACGACGTAAGTGCGGAGCGAAGATGCTCGGCAGCGCTGGTGACTTCGTGAAGTCCAGAATCGTGAGCTGACGCTGAGCAGTGAATCCGCCAACGACCGCGTCATCGTAGAGGCTATGGAGCGCCGTCTCCTTCACTGCAACTTCACGAGTGGTCGCTCCGTAGAAGAGGCCGACGCCTTCTGGATTCAGGCGTCCGGCGGAGGCCTTGCCTGCCGGTGCTGGTCCGAGGTGCTTAGCGGGGTCATCTCGGGCATCACGGCGCAGTGAGAACCCGTCCTCAGCCATCCGAGCGCGGTATAGCTTCTCCCCCGGCTCGATGACTGTCAGCATGTCGTCCTGCACGTACGCGGCCAGCCCGTCCAGGAACCGGGACACGCGGGCCGGTGGCTCGTTTCGCCGCCCCTCCCGCTCACGGGCACCGACGTAGACGAATCGCGACTGGTGCTTCACCGTCTCTGCGAAGCCCTCCCAGGAGAACAGGAACTCGTCGCGCAGCCCCGATTCCATCCAGTAGTTCGGCGTTGCGATGGCGTCCGTGATGTGCGCATTCACCGCCTCTATGACCGAGGCATCGAACGCCCTGGATGTGCAGTCGTCTATGACTTCCCCGGTGTCGTAGCTGGGGTTCCAGTCGTCCGGGTAAAGGCCACCGTGGTCGTGATATAGCCATGTCGCGGCTTCGAACACATGCCGCCCCACGACATCCATAGAGACAGCGAACGGCGGCTCGTCCCGCTTCGCCTTCCGTCCGCAGTAATCGCACTCGCTGTCATCTACGTCGTCGCGCACCAAGTCCGCTAACGCATCGTCGATGATGTGGTCGAAGCAGATGGTCTCGGTGAGACCTGTGAAGCCTTCAGGGATATCCACGGGCCGATGCTATCGGGTGTGTAGCCGCGTGTAGCCAGGCCGTGTAGCCAGGCTGGCTACAGCGGAAACCGCGTGATTCCGCGGTAGAACAGGCCTTGTAGCCGTGTAGCCGCTCTGGGGAAGCTTGCCTTCGAAATCGCAGGTAGGGACTTTCGTACCCGTTTCAATCAAGGTTTTCCACTTTTCTCTGGCTACAGGCTACAGAGGGCAGTTTTGCCGCGGAATCACGCGGTTTCCGCTGTAGCCAGAGCTGTAGCCAGCCTGGCTACACGCGGCTACAACGACTGAGGGGACGAAGCCCGTCGGCCCCGTCCCCTCAGTCGTCCTCGCTCAGAAGACTTCGACCGATTCGGCCGGTTCTTCTTCGAGGTCCGCTTCACTACCCCACAGCGCCAGAGGAATCGTGTGCACCTTGATTGGTGCGGTGCCCGACGAAACGCGCTGCTTCGCCGCGGCGCCACTCACGAAGCAGCTCTTCAGCGCTTTCTCCAGGCGCTCGTTTGCTACCGCGCCCGGCTCCCACCCGAGCGCCTGGATTGCAACGCTCGGCACGATGTGCACGACATCGAGCGTGCCGCCCTCAACCTTGATGGTGTTGAACCGCGCAATGACGTTCGCGCTCTGAACTTCGGACAGCCGCGGTCCCGTTGTCGCGAAGCGGCTGTCAGTAGCGACCTTCGAGCGCAGCAGTTCCAGGACGTTTTCAGTACCGTCGTCGCGTCGAACCTTGGTGTCTGAGGTGTACTCGACCGCCGCCTCTTCAAGTAGCGCGAGGTCGCCCGCGAGCCACCCTTCGCCGCCGATGCCGAGGATGTCTGCTGCAAGCTCGTAGCCGGTTTGAATGACCGCGAGCAGCCGACTGCGACGCTTCACTTCGTTCTCGGAACCGAATCGCGGGCCGTACTTCGCAGCGTTGTCAGCGGCGCGCGTTTCGACTGCGAGCTGCCAGTCCGCAGTGAACCTGTCGAGGTCGTTGTCACGACGCTTCGCTACTTCCTGAATGAAGTAGCCCCAGAAGTCCGAGAGGTGACCGATGGAGTCCTTGTCCTCCGCCATCGCCTTATTGACGCCGCGGAACGGTGCGCCGAAGAGGCGGCTGATGCCGGAGAGCGAACCGGACTGCGGGATGCGCTCACCGGCCATGACGAAGGTCGGGTGTGCCTTGTCTACGACACCCTGTTCGTACGAGCCACCGATGCCCGAGCGTTCCATTCGGCCACGGGCCGCGGCTTCTGGGCCGTCGTATGCGACACGAGCGAGACGGTCGATGCCCTGTTCGACGCTCAGCTCCTCTTTCTTGTTCGACTGTTCGCGGCTCACGTCGTCGATGATGAGCGGCGCCTGGTGGAGGCTCCGGTATGCATCGCCAATCAGCGTGCCGGTCGAACCGGATGGGAGCATGGCGTAGCCGGACATCATCGAACGCACGAGGGGCCGGAGCCAGGTGCTCTTACCGGCAGACATGTCCGTGTAGACGAGCACGCCGTGCTCGGTGAGGAAGCCCGCCAACGTCCAGCAGATTGCTCCGAGGGTCGCCACACCAGGGGTGCGGTTCTTGTGTCCGCCCTTGTTGAACTGGTCAGGTGTTTCCAGTGCTGCCGTGACGTACTTGAATCCGGCGATGGCTCGCTGGCGCGCGTCGTCGCCTTCCGGCGCGACGAAGCGGAGCTGCCGATTCGCGTTGAGTCGGCTTGTCGCGGCATCTGTGTTGCCCGTCGCGGTGATGGCGTTGTGGTGGCTGACGTAGTGCCACTTCCCGTCGATTTCGACCCACCCGGTCCGTAGGAGCGCCCGCTGTACGCGGCGACGGCTCTTCCGTGCGTGAGCGCTGATGGCACGGCCGATTGCCTCGTCGGTGAACCGGCCCTCGCGGTTGTCGCCCGCCGACTTCACTTCGGCACCGAACCGCTTCAGCCAGCGCTCGGGCTTGCCGAGGTCGTCGTCGTTCACTGTGCCCCGAATGACGTGGACCGTGCGCTGCGGGTTGTCCTCGACCGACTGCGTGACAACTTCGAGCTGGTGGAGCAGTTCGACCTTTTCGTCTTCGGGGTCGTTGAGGTCGTCGCGGACTTCGACGGTCTCGACGATGCGCGCAGCGAACTGAGCGACGGGCGTGACTCCGAGTTCGCTAGAGGTGCCGATGATGGCCTTCTCCCAGTCCACGACTGGTGTGAGAGCACGCTTCGCGACCGCGTCGCTTTCCTTCTTGATGTCCTTCGCGGCCTTCTCCAGCAGCGCGCGCAGCTCGTCGTCCATCGTGGTCACTTGTTCGTCTCCTTGGCTTGTGCCTCCTTGATGAGGGTGAGTGCTTTGTCGATGTCGCCACCGGTCGCGACGAGGATGCGCCGGAGCGCATCCGGCTTCGGCTTGCGTCCGGACAGCTCGGCTGCGGCCGCTTTCAGCCGGTCTGCGTTCTCGTCGAGCCATTCGACGAGCGCGGCAGGCATACCGTCGAACTTGCCGAGAACGTTCCACGCCGCCTTACCGCCGACAGCCCCGATGAGGAGCGATGCGCTTGTTGCGCACTTGCCTACCTGGATGCCGAGCCGCGCCGCGACCGCAGCGTCCGCTGTCTTCACGAACTCGGGACCATCGCCGCGGTTGAACCGGCCGACCGTTAGGGTGCCTTCGGGTAGCTCGATGGTCTCGCCGCCAAGTCCGCCGCCGTAGACCAGCTCCACGAACGCGGAGGCGTCCAGGTGAGCGTTCAGACGGTCCCAGCGAGACTCCTCACGAGACTCTCGTGCCGCTTCGTCACCCTCTGCGTCGTATGGACGCTCCGGCAGTTCGTCAGCGTTGTCGAGCAGTGACGCCATGAGGGCGACGCGCTCGGTCTCTTCGGTACGCCCGAGGATGTCGTCGATGCCCTCGGCGGTGGGGAGCGCAGCAACCTTCGGTGCACGCTCGGTGGCCTGGCGCATGAGCCGGACGGACGTGTCCAGGTCGGCTCCGCCCATCTCTTCGGTTAGGTCGGCGCACGCCGCGTCGTACAGCAGCTCGCAGAGCAGCGAGGCGCCGTCCCACACGTGAGGCTTGGTCTTCACATCTCCGTCGGGGACGACGGTGATGTCAGAGAACTGACCGGCGAGCTTCGCGAGGTCGCCGAGCAGTTCTCGCTCGCCGTCTTCGTTGGTGAACTGGCCGTTCCAGATGCCTGCGATGCCGACCACCGCAACGTCGGCGGGCGCGTAGATGTCGGCTGCGATAGCCTGCTTCGTCCCTTCCACGATGACGAGGCGATGCGCGGTGCCGTCGGCGAGCCGGAGCGCAGCGTTGTAGCCGATGGAGAGTCCGTTTCCGGCGTCGCGTTCCCAGTCGTACTTACGTGCCTTGTCGTCCGCCTTCATGAACTTCGTTACGTACGGAACGAAGGGGCGGAACTGCAACGAGCGTCGCCCGTCCAGTGAGAAATGCGGAAAGACGAGGCCGTAGCTGCTGGAGGCTGGGATTCCCTTCGTGCTGAACCCTCCTCCGAGCACCGGAAGCTTGTGCTTGGGCAGGGTGACGTTGTCGATGTATCGGATTCCGCGCTTGTATGCCTCGACGAGTGAGATGCCGCTCGCGCTCAGCACTTTCTCGGTGTCGGGGTACGGGTAAGCATTGAATCGGTCAAGCAGATATTCTGCGCCCTCGTGCGACCTCCAGCCGAGGATGCTCCTCTCAAACGTCTGGTTTTCAGGCGTCCAGCCTGCGAATGGCCCGTTCACGCCGCGACCGCCTCGGCTGCGGCGCGCATCTCGACGATGAGTGCCGGGTCGATGTCAGCCGCGACAGTGCCGTCAGCCATGTACTCAGCGATGTAGTCCGCGAAGAACGCGTTCGGTACCGCCCGGACGAGCGCCTTGGTGAGGGTCTGACCGGCCTGCTGCGCGTGTGCCTTCAGTGAGGTGGTGAGCGCAAACGCGAGGGTCTTGCCATTCACTTCGGCACGGCGGGTGCCAACGCTTCCGGAGCGAAGCGAGCCGGTGATAGTGCAGTCCGAGTAGACCGCGTCGCGAGTCTTCTTGATGCGGCGCTTCACGGTGGCAAGGCTGTCGCCTGTCAGCGCAGCAATGTCTTCCAGCGGGAACCGGCGCTGGTCGGCAAGACGCCCGGCTTCCTCGTGTGCTCCTGTTTCAATGACGAGGTCGATGTACTGCTGGACTTCGTCAGTGAGGCCTGTGGTGTGCACCCAGGTGAGCGCTTCGTCACGGGTCACACCGGCTGCCATCGCTGTCTCGACAAGCCATTCGACGGCCGCTTCGGTCTCAGTGAGCGCTCCGAAGCGCTCCTGGTCAATGGCATCTTCGACGGCGGTCAGGTCGTAGGACAGGCCGTCTGCGGAGATGCTGCGAGCAGCGTCGAAGCCGTACCCGTGCGGGTCGGTGGCGTAGATGCGACGGTTTGCTGCCGGGACCGGCTTGCCGAGGTCGGTGCGAGCACCGGCACTCTTCGCGACGGTACCGCGGTGCACTTCATCGAGTGCGCGCTCCTTTGTCGCAAGTCCGGCCGCGATTTTTGCGAGGCTCAGTCCGCGCTTGCACGACGCCCAAAGGCCGTCAGTGTTCTCGAAGTCGAGGATGTAGTCCATGGCGGCTTCAGCGGCGATTTCGGCCTCGCTTTCCGTGAAGATGCTGGGGTGCGCGAGGGCGGCACGGTAGGCGGGGTCGTAGCAGCGGAGCCAGAGCTGGAACTTGATGTTCTTCGCGTAGGAGTCTTCGCGCTTGCCGTAGCGTTCACTGCGTTCACGGCCTGGGGTGACCATTTCGGCGAACTCGCCGGTGAAGACGCCGTACTCTTCGAGCAGTTCGGCGTCGGTGAGCTGCGTGAGGTCTACGCGGGCTTCGTATGGGGTTGCGAGGGTGAAGGACATTTGCGTTGCTTTCTGTTTGGGCCTTCCGGCCGGTTCGGGGTGGTGACTGGTTTGGTGGACCAGTCGGTGTTCTTTGTTTCTGACTTGACAACCGCTACCCGTCAGTGAGACGATTATTGGTTACCCTGTCTAGGACTAGCTTAGCACAGGGCTACTAGCATGAGTGAACGCGCGCGTCAAGCTGGTCGTAGACGCGTTCGAAATGGCTTCCGCTCAGCGCCTCTGTGAGCGCCTGGGAGCCTCTACCCCGCCGACTGCGCGTCGAGCGCCGTTTCGGCTGCGAGGAGCGCGCACAGCGCGTCCTGCGCCCGTTTCTGAGGCAATGTCGGGTTTACCGACGCAGCGAGGTTCTCGACATCTCTTGCCAGCAGGCCAAGGCGCCCCGCGTTCACGATGAGCGGTGTCACACCGCAGCGCCAAGCGACCTCTGAGCGGAGCGTGTCGAGGTCACCGGTCCCCCGCTGGCCGGAGACGATGACAACGCGCGCGAAGGGTTCACCAGCTAGTTGGCCCACCGCGTAGGCGAGCGCCCCAACACCGCCGTCGGCGACCGGGAGCATCGCGGTCACCACACGTCGGTGAGGAAGGGCTGACATCACTCTGGCCGCGGCTCTGCGGGGCGCGAACGAGGGCTGCTGCGTGACGGCGATGACATCGGGGCGGAGCAGTGCGAGCACTTCCATCAGCCGGGCACGCCAGGATGCGAGCGCACGTCGGTAGACCGGCGCGCTGCCATCCCACCCGCCTGCCTCGTCAACTACCGCGCGTTCCCAGCGGTCCAGCGGCGAGTAGTCGCGCTGCGTGTCGGCGAAGAACGCGCCATCGTCGATGACGAGGAGCGTGTGCATCAGCCGCGCTTCCCGGTCTCCAGCTCATTCGCTTCGATGAGGATGCCGCGGCGCAGGAAGGGTTCGGCTACCTCATTGAGGTTCACGGGGAACCGGAGGGCGCGCTTGGCTCGCTGCGGCTCCCAGGGGTCATCTGGCTGCCCGTCGCACGATTCGACCCATGCCGGTAGCGGTATACGTCGCGCGGCAAATCGGTGCTCGATGAGCGCAGCAACCGCATCCTTCCAGCGGCCAGTGACCTCTGGTGCGTCTACGACAAGCTCCTCCAGCTCCTCATTCGACGCCTGGGAGAGGTCTGCGGCGAGGGTGAGGAACGCGCGATATGCGACGGCGTGTTCTCCGTGTTCCTGAGCGCGCTCGCACAGCTCTACGAAGGCGACAGCGGACATGTCACTCCCCGCTTTCGAGTTCGACTTCAAGTATGGGCGCCCCGAGCATCCACGCGCGGCTGTCGAAATCTGCCCAGAACTCATCGTCCCAGCCGCGGAGAGTGACCACATCGTCAGCCAGCGACCGGCGGTAGTGCGATGTCGCTGCGACGGCGTCTGCGAACGCGCGACCGTCGCCTTCCTTGATGACTTCTGCATACTGGCCGGGGACCAGCATCTCGGTGATGAAGCGCGCAGGCGGCATTTCGAACCAGGCATGCGTCCGGATGATGGTCCGATAGGCGCCGATGCCATGTGCGAGTTCGTGCAAGCGGGTCACGGCGCGTGCCGTGAAGCTGCCTTGGTCGTCGAGGAGCGCATCGAGGTCGATGATGAGG
Organism: Microbacterium sp. MRS-1; assembly: GCF_000585455.1. Taxonomy (NCBI): domain Bacteria; kingdom Bacillati; phylum Actinomycetota; class Actinomycetes; order Micrococcales; family Microbacteriaceae; genus Microbacterium; species Microbacterium sp. MRS-1. The sequence goes on along the minus strand of NZ_JAUF01000080.1, from coordinate 274 downwards.
GTGCGGCGTGCGTCATTTCGCTCCTCCGGCACCGCCTTGCCGTTGACGTAACCGGTGACCAGTGACGCGGTCTTCACGAAGATGTCTGGCGCTCCACCGCTCGCGAATGCTCGCTGAAGCGCTCCCTTCCACTGCGGCGCGAGGCCGTGCACGATGGTCGCGTTCTCAATCGGCTCACCGACCTCTTCCAGTAGCGCGCCGGTCGCTCGCACTAGGCCGTGTTGCTAAATGCTGTTGTGGGGCGGGTGGGCGATCCTTGAGGTGTGTCGCGAGA
>NZ_JAUF01000079.1:0-23396 GCF_000585455.1 Microbacterium sp. MRS-1 | reverse complement strand
GGCGGGCGGCATCGAGTTGGGCGACGGCGAGCCGTGCGCGATGTTGACGCGGCCCTGCAGCCCCAACCGCTCGACGCCGTCCAGGATGAGTTCGATCTGGAAGGCCCCCAGTTCGGCGGGGTCGTGCAGGTGGATGTCGACGCCGACGCCATGGTCGGCCGACAGCGCGAGCAGGGCGTCGATCTGTCCGACGGGATCGCGGTCGATCGTGGCGGGGTCGAGCCCACCGATGTGCTCGACGCCTTCGCGCGCGGCGCGGTCGAGGAGGGCGAGCACGCCGGGGCGGCGCAGCACCCCGTCTTGCGGGAAGGCGACGATCTCGACAGCGAGGGCGCCGTCGTAGTCGGCGACGGCCTCGCGCACGGCCTCGATGCCGCGCAGTTCGAGTCCCAGATCGACGTCGACGTGGGTGCGGATCGCGGTCGTGCCGTGCGCCACGAACTGCTCGAGGATGTTGCCGGTGATCTGTGCCGACGGCGTCCCGATCTCGTCGCGGTGGGCGCGCTCGTGACGGATGCGACCCTCGGTCGTTCCCTCACCGCCGTAGGACTGCCACGGCAGCCCCCACCACGACTTGTCGATGTGCGCGTGTGCGTTGACGAGGCCGGGCAGGGCCAGCAGGCCGCGTCCGTCGACGGCGTGGGGGACGGCGCCATGCTCCGTCGGCGTGACGGCAGTGATCGTCCCCTCCTCGATGCGGAGGTCGACCGAATCGGCCGGGTGCGACCACAACCGGACGTTGCGAACGAGGTCGGGCGCAGGGGCCGTGGAGCTCATGCCTCCATCCTGCCGGTGCATGCGGTGCTCGAGACGCGTGATAATGTTGAGGACATACAAGGGCCTATGGCGCAGTTGGTAGCGCGCCTCGTTCGCATCGAGGAGGTCAGGAGTTCGAATCTCCTTAGGTCCACCATAAGAGGCTTACTGCAATCACTGCCCTCATATATGAGGTCAGGCAGTTCCAGCCACAACCGTTGTAGTTCCGCCGTGAAGCCGCCCTTTGGGGCGGTTTCACGCGTTTCTGGCCCGCTGTGGCGGGCGTTCTCGGCCTGGGCGGTGGTCCGGGCCGTTTCGCTGTTTGCCCCGCCTACGCGGGCGCTCCAGCCGCGTTCGGCGGCGAGGAGTTCCCGGAGGGTGGGGTTGATCTCATCCCCGACAACGTCATCATGGGCGATGTAGATGTGGGCGAAGACGGCCTGGTTGAGCTGCCTCCTTGTGGTGTCGCTGGCGTGCAGGTAGAGCTCGTAGGGGTTCTCGAGCAGGTCGAGGTGCGCTTCAAGAAAGCCCCGGCCGCTGGCGAGGTCATCATGCACGTGCCCGAGCTGTTCGGTGAGTCGTGCCCGGTCGCGGGAGATGGCCCGGAGCCGTTCGCGGATGCGTTCTTGTGGCAGGGATTGGTCGGCGGCGAGGTCGAGCAGGTTGTCTTCTTTCACGGCGAGTGCCTTGAGTTGGTCCTCAAGTTGCTTGCGGTGCAGCCGCTGCGCAGAGGCCTGATCGGCGAGGGTGCTTTCGATGAGCCCCTTCACCGCAGTGACGAATCCCGGGCTGAGCTTTAGGGTCTTGTAGTGCTCGGCGATGGCATCTTCGACGCGGTCGATGCTGGAGTACGGGGCGTCGCAGAGGTGGTCCTGGACCCCGCGGCAGAAGTAGTAGCCGTAGTCGCCGGTGCCGTGGCGCCCGGTGGTGCGCATCAGGATCATGCGCCGGTTGACGCGCTGCTCCAGGCGGCATTGTCCGCACCAGACGGTGCCCTTCAGGTAGTGGTCGTGGCGCTTGCGGCGTTCGGCGGCGAGCCGTCGGGAGGCCAGGATTGTCTGGACGCGGTCGAAGAGATCGTCGGTGATGATGCGTTCGTGCCTGCCGGGGTAAAGCTCGCCTTTGTAGCGGACTTCGCCGAGGTAGTAGCGGTCGCGGAGCAACTGCTCGATCTTGGATTCCGAGACGGGTCCGGCGGGCCGGCGGGCGGTGGCCCGGGTGAGGAGTCCGCGGTCGGCGAGTTCGTCGGCGATGTCTTGGTAGGTCTTGTCGCCTCCGGCGTAGAGTTCGAAGGCGAGCTTCACGAACGGGGCGCGCTCTGGATCGATCTGGACGGTGTTGATCTTGCGTCCGTCGAACAGGTCTTGCACGTTAAGGTAGCCGAGCGGCGCCCGTCCGAGCGTGCCGCCGTTCTTGGCTTTCTGGCTCATCTTGTAAGCGATGTCGGCGCCATCGGCGGCGGAGCGGTACTCGTTGAACGCGGCCAGCATGCCATGCATCAGCTGGCCTTCGGGCGTGGCGTCGATGTTCTCGGTCGCCGAGATCAGCGTCACACCGCGCTTCTGGAGGTCGGCCATGACGATGGCGTCGTCGATCCGGTTGCGGGCGAAGCGGGACAGCTTGTGCACGATGACGTAATCGACGTCGCGTTCGCGACGGATGCGTTCCAGCATCTCCTGGAACCGTGGCCGTTTGGCGATGTCGGTGCCCGTGCGGCCCGGGTCGATGTACTCCTCGATGACGCTGAGCCCAAGCTGTTCGGCCTTGCGCTGGCAGGCAACGCGTTGAGCCGGGATGGAGATGCCCTCTGGGTCGTAGTCCGTGTTCACCTGCCCCTTCGAGGAGACGCGCAGGTAGATGACGGCACGACTGCCGCGTGGGGCATCGGTCGAGTACTCGACACGCGATTCGTCTTCGTCGTCCTGGTTGTCTCCGATGGCGGTCGGGACGGCCAGGAGCGTCGGTACCTCGTCGAAAGCGAACGGGGAGTCATCGGGCTCGGCCGGCGTGGGCGGCGGGGTGGTGAAAACTCCTGATGGCTGGCTTGTTTCGATGCTCATGGGTGGGCCTCCTTTGGTTAGGTCCTCCGGATTAACGCTCGTTCCGGGTGGGAAGTCCAGCCCTTCGGCGGCTTCCAGGGCGGACTCAGCGCTTCCGACCGGGGTCGACGGGGTGTTGTAGTTCTCGCCTCGTTCGCCGCCGTGATCACCACCCGGCCTACTTGTAGAAGACATACGTATAGCCCTTCCATTCGACGAGGTCATAGAGGCCGCTGAGCTTGTCGAGCAGCTGCGGGTAGTTCGGGGTGAGACTGTCGATGAGCAGCCCGCGTTCGGCGGCGTACTCCCTGACCTCGGTGTCCCAGTCCTCGATTTCGCAGATCCAGTGGACGACGTCTTCAGGGCTTGAGTACCGGCCGACGAAGCTCTCGTGGAAACTCTCCATGAGCATCGGGGTGTTGGCATCGACGTCGGGCAGGGAAAGGAACGCCTGGAGTGCATCGTCTTCATCGAGACGGAGGTTTGTCAGCTCTTCGCGAATGCCCTCGATCTGCTCGCCGTCGAGCGAGGCAGGCAGATGCACCGTGAACGGCTGGTTGTGCACCAGGATCTCGATGCGTACGAGCAGCCGGCCGAGCTTCGGCGGTTGGTGTTCGTTCATGAAGTGCCGACCGCTGCCGAGGTTCTCTCGCTCGACCAGGAAGGTGCCGAGCCAGTCGATCCATTCCTTCGTGATGGCGTCTGCCTGAGCATCGTTATAGAGGTTCAGGTATTCGTCGCGCAGCGTCAGGTAGTCGCCTTCGCCGGTGCGCGCGAACTCGGCGAGGGCAGAGTCGCGGCTATAGCTGCGGCCGAGGACGTGGGCAATGGCCCGCGCGGTCCCGAGGTTGATCTCGCCCCGCGTGGCCACGGCCTCGGCGATCCCGTCCGCTACGCGGTCGAACCAGCGTCCACGCACGACCTCGAGGCGTCGCCAGTCCGGTTCCCCGTGCTCGGCTTTCGGCTGCTTCTCCGGCCGCAGGTGCGATTCGTGCTCGTTCATGACCGCCCTCCGCTGGTGATGATGTACTGCCCGAGGAGGTCCACCCAGGCCTCCCGTTCGATCGGCACGCGCACGTCGTTCAGCTCGTCGAGGGCCTTTTCGGCGTCGAGGTGGCCGGTGCCGGCGAAGCGCTCCAGGGCGCCGCCCGCGCCGTCGTGGACGGTCGCGGCGATGAGCCTGGCAAGGAGTTGGTTCTGCCTGTCAGGGGTGAGCGCCAGCCAGGTGCTGATCACGACCTGAGCGTGAGCGGTTTGATCGCCGTACGGCCAGGCACGCTGTCCCGTCCTGCCCACCGCCATTGTTGATGATGTTGAAGTTGTCATGAGATACCTCCTTTCGGTTGGGTTGATGAATACGGGGCCACGACCGGCAGCGAGCCGTCCGCCGTGGCCGTGATGAACAGTTCCGGGTCGAGGGTCTGGTCGCCGTCGATGGCTGCACGGATGCGCCGCGCTCGCCCCTCGTCGGGCGTTACCCAGACGACGATGGGGAACAAATCGCGTGCGGCTTGCTCGGCACCGGATTGCCGGTACTGCTGGTAGAGGCGGCACTTGCGCAGTACGGCGGGCAGGTGTTCGGTGTCGCGGTCGATCTCGATGAAGCTGTGCGTCTCGCTCTCTGCGTCGGCGGTGACTAGATAAAGGTCGGGCTTCAGCGTGATCGCCCCGCCATGGGCGGCTTGGAACGGCCGCCAGGATTCCGGCTCCGCCTGGAGTTCGAGCACCTCGAAGCCGGTGGTGCGAGCCGTCTCGTAGAGGGTGGCGGCGTACCGGGCGACGTCGAGGGTGTGCGCGAGGAACGTGGTGCTGGGGTCGACGTAGCGGCGGCGCCCGTCTTGACCCCGCCGAGCCCGGAGCAGCCGTTCGCCGCTGGCGGCCAGCTGCCAGACCGTCTGCGACGAGCCGTGTCCGGCTCCGCCGACCCGCCGCCCGACCCGGGCGATGAAGCCGTGGCCCTCCAACCGGGTGAGCACGCGAACGGCCGTCCGGGTCGCCGACGACTTGGATACGTGCTGCCCGCCTGGGCCGGATGGGAACTGGAGCCGCTGGACCAGCCGGGTGTCGAGGAGCCGGAAGCGTTCGAGGTCTTCGAGGATCCGCAGGTCACGGCCGGTGAGCAGCATCGCGAGCGCACCGAGGCCGTAGGGCGAACGAGTAGCCATCATGAGGCACCTCGGTCCGGTTCCAGGTCTGTCGAGTGAACAAACAATGTGTTCAGTTCGGTGCTCCGGTCGCTGTTCCGTTCTCTTGCCTGACAGGTGTTCGTCTTCGGCGTCCCTTGGCGGCACTCTGGCCGAACTGGGATGGGACTCCCGCTCATTCGAGCGGGTGGCAGTCCCTGTGGAGGCCTGGTCAGCAGGACGGTCATGATCGCCTCCGACGCTGGTTCGACCCCAACCCCGGCTCGACGGCAGGAGGCGTTCTCGGTGCCTGCGTGCCCGGCTTCGCCTGCTCGTTAGCCGCTGCGGCGTCGCCTGCGAACTGCTCCCGATTGGCGTCGCGGATCAAGCCGCCACAACCGGAGTCAGGTGCCGGTGGCAAGGTTCTCGCGGCGAACCAGCCTGCCGGAGCACCGTCCGCGACGAGGTTGGCGTAGATCTCGAACCGGCCGAGCGCCTGGAAATCCTCGATTGTCAGCGCGGTCGTGGTCTGCGCCAACGCCCGTGCGTCTTTCGGACTGGCGGCGAAGGTGATCTGGTTCCGCGCATTCAGCGCCAACGCCTCGGCCATCTGCACTGGCACCTGGGCGCGCCCCTGTAGCGCCAGGTGCCAGCCGACGCCGTAGGAACGGCTGGTGGCCAGGGCGTCATCGATACTGGTCGGCAGGTGCAGGTACCGCTGGACTTCGTCGATGAACACCATGCCTGGTCGCTTCTTGGGGTCTGCTTCCAGTGCCCGCTCCTGCGTCGCCAGCCAGATCTCGGCGACCACGAGGCCGCCGAGCAGTTGCGCCGCGCCAGGGCCGATCAGGGCGTCGTTCAGCGGCACCAGGACCGCCTTCGCGTCGCCCTTGAAGACGTCGCGCAGCCGGAAGCGCGGCCGGGACTGCCCGAGCACCGCGGCCACATTCTTTCGGAGCACGTACTTGCGGAGCTTGTTCAGGGGTGCCGCCGCGATGGACGCTCGGTGCGCCGGGGACAGCCCGTCGAAGGTCGCCCAGTAGCTGGCCAGCGTCACATCACTCGCGACCGCACCGACGACTGTTCGGCGGTAGCCGTCGTCAGAGATCAGCGGCACCAGGTCGAGCAAGGTGTGCGACTGGCCGCGGCGCAGCCCGTCAGCGACCAGGGTGAGCAGGCCGGCGTGGAGGAGATCTTCGGTGCGCGGACCCCACCCGTCGCTGAAGACGGCCTTGAAGACTTCGAGGATGCCATCGACTACCGGTCCCGGATCCCGGTCGGGTCCGATGTCCAGCGGGTTGAACCCGACCGGATGCTTATCAGCGGCGTCGATGATCACGATCCGTCCCGCGGCCTCCTTCGGCGCTCGGGCGACGATGTCGTCGACCAGTTGTCGCTTCGGCTCGATCAGCACCAACGGACGTCCCTGGGCGATGTCGTCAAGCGCCAGCGCGGCGAGTACTTGGCTCTTACCTGACCCGGTGCCGCCGGTAATCGCCAGGTGTTGCAGCCGGGATTCGGCGTCCAGTCCCACCAGGCGATTCCGGCCGGGCGCCGTCGCTTCAGCGAAGACTGCCCCATTACCCGTGATGCCGCTCGGCGGCGGTAGCTGCCGCGGGTGACGCGGCGGTAGGCCGGGAAGCTCCAGCTCGTCGAGCGGCCAGCAGAGCAACGCCGTGGCCTGCGCGGCCGTCAGCGGCAAGGCGCCTCGTGATGTTGCGGCGGTCTGCCACTTCGCGGCTGATTCGCTGACGAGCGAGAGTCGCGTGCCCGGTGCTTCGAGTTGCCGGAGGGCGCCGAGCAGCTGCCCCCGGATTTGACGGCGACGCTCGGGCACGGCCGCCGAAACCCCAATGCGGACGGTGAGCTCGACGCGGAGCTCGGCCGCATGCTGCGCCACACGCTTTCTAGTCTCGCCGGGGGCATCGCCGACGCCACGGAGCAGCAGTTGCAAGGTACTGGCACTGGGGTCGGCGATCTTCGCCGGTACCTGGACGGGACGACGCCCGCGACCGAATACCAGCTGGAGGGAGATCGTCTCACCCTTCCGCCGCCCGGCGAACACGCCATAGAGGGCATGAAGGGTCTGCTCCAGTGCCGAGTCGCTCAGGGGCAGGCCCCGTGGCGAGAGTCGCAGCCGGGCAATTCGTTCTGGCGGCTCAGGCCGACGCCCACGGATTAGTTCGGTGCCAGGCGCGACTGACATCAGCAGGTTCCCCATGACGGGCCGGTCGCTGTCGGTGCGGCCGACGAAGTGAACGATGCCCTCGTCGCCAGCCCAGGTCTCGAACACCAACGGGCGCGGCGCGTCGGAGGTTGCCAGTCTGCTGATCAGGCGCTCGACCTGACTCGCGGTGAGGTCAAGCCCAGGCACAAGCCGGGCGAAGCGGACTGGACTACGCATCAGGACGCTCCTCAAACGACTCGACGTCGTTCGATTCCTCATTGGTTTCAGCAGTCCGGGCGGCGTGCTCGGCGGCGGCTTCGGCCTCAAGGCGGGCTTGTTCCAGCCCGGCGGCGGTGATGATCGAGGCGATCTGCTCGGGACGCAGATCGTGCCTCAGTTCGGAGAAGACCCAGACCCGACGATCGGCGGCCTTCCGGTAGCGACGGCGCGGTGAACGGCTCATACGCGTACCTCCTTCCGGAGAAACTCCGGGATGTGTTTACGTGCAGTCACAAGAGGTCGCCCGGCGAGCCCACCAGTGGTGGGGAAGCTTGTTATGAACTCAAGCGGACGGCTTGTCAAGAGGCGACGGCAGGCCACGACCCCGAGAAGCCGCCGAGTGCGGCGTCGGGTCACCATCGGTCTCGCCGCCAGCGGTAGATCACGATCGTGATCCAGAGCACGAGCACGACCGCCGCGACGAGCACAAGCCAGCCCCAGAACCGGGCCAGCAGCTCGACCGCCAGATACAGCAGGATGACGCTCAGCAGGACCGCGAGGCAGAACCCGAGCAGCTTCTGGCCCATCGTGCTCGGCTCCTTCTTGTCGTTCTTTGGGCTGGAGGGGCACATCAGGCATCACCGGGCCCTCGGTCAGCTGCAGCGTTCCCCGCGCGGAACTTGGCGTCGCTCGGCACCGGGAAGCCAGGCAGCGTGAAGTCGCTGTCGACCTCGTTGCTCCAGATCAGCCAGTCCGAGCGGGAGTTCGGCCGGCGACGGGCGAACAGCTCGGCATACGGCCCTTCGGGCAGGATCCGCTCGATGAGCGGAATCATCTCGTCCGGCTTGCGCGAGTGCTCAGTGCGAGGGAGCAGCAGCGTCGAGCGTTGCCCGTGGAAGTCCCACGGTGCCTTGCCGCGCACGCCGTGCAGTAGCGTCTCGTGACTAGAGCGGAAGTAGCTCCCGAGCCCCATGTAGTACTTGTCCCACGCAGCGTGCGACTTGTACTCGAACCCCCAGGCCCGCAGAACCTCGATCCCTTCGGGGAGGGCGGCGTTGGTCACCCACAGCAGCAGTGTCGCGTTCTCGTCCGACAGCTCCTGGATGAGTGGCCCCATCGCCTTGATCCGTTCGACGGTCATCAGGTCGTAGTGGCGAACCGCGCCGCGCTTTCCGGTCTGGGCCGTCATCCACGGCGGGTCGGCGTACCAGACGCGGATCTTCCGGTCGATGCCGTACTTCTCGAGGCAGTCCGCCTGCTCCGGTATCGACCCCATCGAGGCGGGCGAAGTGGAGGGAGCGACTGGGCCGTCGTCTCCTGAATTGGTTGGTGTCATGTCGTACAACTCCTTTCTCCGTCCGGCTCACTGATCGGCACGGACGGTGGAAGCTCGGTTATGCGCTCGCACCGGGGGAGCGTCAATATTCCGTTCGGGCGTCCCTTCAAGCGACCGGAACGCCGAACGGAATACCGCCGACAGGGGCCGCTTGAAGGGTGTACTCACGGTGCGGTTCGCGTTGTGGAATGAACAACGAACGTCCCGAACGGACACCCGAGGAGACGCGGGCTCAGTCCTCGGTCACCTCGAAGGGAGGGGGCTCCGGAGTGGTGCAAGCCGCGATGCAGAGGACGCGATGTCACCGCCCCGGAGATCTTGGGACTACCGAGGGCGCTGGTCCTCGGCGTCGGGCGGGATCCGGCCGGAGGCGAGGAAGGATTCGCGGATGAGCGCCCGCCGGGCCTCGTGGGATTCCATCCCAATGGCCGTCGCGAGCTGGAGGATCGTGCGACGCAGTTCCTCCTGCTTCAGGTCGAGTTCCGCCTCGATGCGGGCACGGCGGCGCTGACCAACGGAGCCCATGGCCCCGAGCGCGAGGTCACGCATCCACGCCATCGAATCGCCGACCACTTCAGCCAGCCGCGTCACCGACTCGCGGACGGTGCTCATCAGGACCACCGCCGAATCGCCGCCGACGCGCCGAGCGTGTAGCTGTCGACGATCTCGCGGTACCGGGCCTCGCCCAGCGGCGCGACCGAGATCAGGTGCTGCTCCAGGGCCGTCAAGGCGCCAACGTGCTCCAGGGCGGTGTTGGCGAGGAAAGCGCGGCCATCCTCGGTGAGATTCGCGACGACCGCGCGGGACTGCACCCGCTCCAACTCGCGGCGGGTCTGACGCTGCAGACCCATGGACATCCGACTGAGCCCGGCGGGGCTCAGCACGCTCCCCGAAGGGAGTAGTTCAGTGTTCGACACGGCTGTGTCCTTTCATCTGGTTGCTTCGACAGCTGGCTGCCGTCGGATTCCAGAAGAACATCATCGTGATCAGGAAAAAAGCATAAGCGTGATAACACATACATCAAGGGATGACTGCGCTACGCTCGGATCCGTGGGCGAGAGGTACCCCGAGAACCAGATGGAGTTCGCGCCGGAGACGCCGGAGCGATGGAAGGAGTTCGCCGACCGTCGCGAAGCCCTGCTCGTTGACTACGGCTACAACACCGCCAGGGCCTACTGGGCTGACCTGCAGGACTGGTTCGAGTGGGCTGTCGAGCGTGACAAGGACGTGCTCGCACTCACGGAGCAAGACAGGACGCAGTATGTCGCGCTGCTGCGACGACGGAAGTACAGCGAGAACACGATACGGCGGCGTGTAGTGGTGTTGGGGTTGCTCTACCGAACGGTGGCATCCGAAGATGAAGAAGCAGCCGCTTTGAATCGCCGCCAGGCGAAGGCTGCCGACCGCGGTCGCGAGGAGTAGGCATGGCAAGGGATCCGGAGCTGGATCGTCTCGGTCGAGAGCGAGATTCGGCACGCGAGCGTCAGCAACGAGCCTTCGAAGAGATGAAGCGACGTGGCGACGAAAGGCAGCGGACACGTGAGGCGACCTCACGCGCCTTTGAGAAAAAGAAGGCGGCTCAGGACGAACAGAATCGGCTGTTCGAGCGTAAGAAATCTGCCCAGGAGGCTACGAGTCGTGCCTTCGAGCGAAAGAAGGTCGCACACGATGCGTACTCGCGTGCAAGAGACAGCGTCCAATCAACGCGAAACAGCCTCAGCTCGTCGATAGATGCCTATCGCGCTTCGGCAGATCGGCATCGTGGTCAGGCAGAATATCTATCCCGACTCGTCGCCACAGCGTCCAGCAAGTGGGAGCGATCGGGGTATATCGACGGCGCGCGACGTGAACGTGAGTTGGCGCGCGGCGATTCACAGCAGGCCCGATACTATGTCGACCAGATCAAGTCACTGGGCTCGAATCTGCAGAGCTACCGGAACGCACTCGACAACGCCAGGAGTGAGTTCGACAATGCGAAGCGCGTATCTGATCCTCTGAAGGCGGACTTCGATGCGGCACGGACCCGAACACAGGCGGCCCGCGCGGAGTTTGATCGCCTGAAGCAGGTATCTGATGCCGCGGGGCGCGCTCACGATGCGGCGCGCGAAGCCTTCAACAAGGCGAAGGCCGAGAGCGAACGTGCGAAAGCTGCGTTTAACAAGAAACTGGAACTGCTGAAGGGGTCCGACTGGTTTGAGCGATCGCTTCCAGATGGAACGACGGTTTACGGACCGAAGTCGACCGAGGGGCATCCTGGACACAAGCACGGTCATCGCGGAAACGACTTCGATCGCTCACCTCACAGCACTATCGGTTCGGCCGCGTCTGACATTGCCAGAGGCAAGAATCAGCCGGGGCACACGCAGCGAGAGCATCCGACTAAGCGGTGGTAAATCGACGGTGGCTACTCCGGAGTGAATGCCGCCGACCCTTCAAACTTCACGTCAATCATTGTACAATCATGGGGTATGAATCGATCAACTCGAGACCGACGCATAAGCGAGTTGAGGCCCCTTCTAACTAAGGAGCCTATTACTCGCGCAATACGGCCAGCGACGATCGAGTTTGTCAAACTCATCGGGGACGATATTCGTAAGTTGAGCCTCGAGGAACGTCTTATCGGTGAGGGCACTGCTCTCGTAGGAAAGATTCTTTCGGTATTGGTTCTTCAGAGCAACGAGACGGCCGGGGTCAATACCGACGGATGGTTCAATCCGTACGATGAGCCTGTGCTCGAAAGAATCCTTGAACTGACAAGTGCACTTGATCTCGATGCCAACCAGCCTGAAATATGGTCTGACCTCTCAAAGGCGATCGACGATCTAAAGTAGCCTCATCACCATGCGCTTCGTCCGCGCGAAGCGCAGTGAGGTGTAGCAGTTGCATTTGCCGTACTTTTCACAACGCCCCGATCAGAATATTGACGTCGGCCGTCCTTCAGCGCATACTCCCTCTCGCATCGTTCTCGGCATGCGGCTTGTAGGAGAACCATTCCGGTTCGCCGGCCGCTCCTGAGAAGGAGGTGTCTCACCATGAGTGAGACCACGCAGGGCGGCACCGCCGCCCAGAAGGTGCTGTCAGTCCGGACGAGCGAGGACACCAGGGCGCAGCTCGAAGTCCTCGCCCAGCTCAACCAGCGCAGTGTCACCGAGGAGACTCGGATCGCCCTGGAGTACTGGGTGGAGAAGTCGAAGTCCGATCCCGCGGTGCGTCAGCGTGCCGAGCAGGTTCGTGCCGAGATCGAGCGTGAGGCGGAGACCAAGCGCAACGCCATCCTGGCCGTCCTCGGCACCGACGACGTGAACGGCGTATCGAGCACCATCAAACCCGTCACGCGGGCACCCAAGCAGGCCACGACAGCCTGAACCGCACCGGCGGCATCGTCCTCGAGCCTGAGAACTTCGCACTCTCGGTTCGGGGCACGGTGCCGCCTCTTTCATGTTGTGGGTGCACCACGGGGCAGTGTGGCTTCCGCCGCGTAGCAGGTTCTGCTATCAAGGAGGCGGAGGGCGGATGGATGCGATCTCAAATCAGGGGGGGGCGACATCTTTCGCCTGCCACGGTCAGGGCCTACGAGAGTGACATCAGTGCGGTGCTCGGCTGGTGTTCCGATCGCGGCCTCGACCCGGCGCTACGCGAACTTGATGCCCGCCGGGTGTTCTCGTATTGCCTGGAGCTGAGGCGGCAGGGCCGCAGCGCGGCAACCATTCGGCGACGGCTTACGGCCCTTCGTGCGGCGTTTGAAGCGGGCGTTTCTGCGGATCGTGCGGCGTCGACCGCGGAGCTTTTCGACATCGAGAAGAGGGTCCTGCGGGATCCATCCCACCAGACCGGGGTTCTTGTGCTCTCCGACGACCCCATCACGAGGGCCGGGCTCCGGGTCGTCTTGACCGACACGGGTGCGCTCTGCTGGTCGGATAGCGTCGCGTCGCTAGATCCGGCGACGATGACTGTCTGGGACTACATCCTCGTCTGGGTAAGCACCCCGGTCGGCATCGACCGCTTCAGCGCGATCACGCAGTTCACGCGGATCCACTCGGTGCTCACGACGAGTGTTCCGGTTGTCGCCGTGTACACGGGCAGCTTGCATCCCGTCGTGCGCTTGCGCTTGGCAGAGGCGGGGTTTCGTTACGCGATACCTCACGACTGGCTCTCCGCCCATCTGGGTCAACTGTCAGGGCTCTTGAGCGCCGCCGAACTACCAGCCCGGTTTCATCTCGAGACTGCGTTCGCGCTCCGGCAGCAGCTCGACCTGTTGCTAGGCGGCGCGTTGGCGCCGTTTCTCGACGAGGCAATGTCGCTCCCTCCGGAGGCGTGGACGGACTCATCACCGCAAGAGCATCTTCCGCTGTCTCGGCACGGGGTGCGTCGCCTCCGGCGGATTGCACATGAGCTCGCTGGCATCCCGGCACCGGACTTCGGCAAGTACTCGGCTGCAGTGCGCCGCGCACCGGAGTGGCCCGAGTGGGTCACAGTGCGCACGTTGGTCCGGTCGGCGCTTGGGATCGACGCGGACAGATAGCAGGTCCCCATCATCCATTTCAAGTAGCTCTTGAAGTCGCTTGCTGCCGCCCTACGGTCGTGGCAGTTGCAGTCTTCGAGAACCTGGGGTTTCGGATGGGCAAGGCAGTTGGTATCGATCTGGGGACGACGTATTCCGCGATCGCAATCCTCGGCGAGAGCGGCAAGGCGGAGATACTCGCGAACCGTGATGGTGAGCGCACGACGCCGTCGGTCGTGTACTTCCAAGACGACGGGTCAGTGCTGGTCGGAACGATGGCGAAGCGTTCGGCCGCCGTCGCGCCGCTTGATGTCGTCGACTTCGTCAAGCGACAGATGGGGAACCCGGACTGGCGGTTCGATGCTGCCAACGGTCGCCAGCTGTCCCCGGAGGAAGTCTCGGCCCTCATCCTCAAGCGGCTGAAGGAGGACGCCGAGCTCTATCTCGGCGAAGGCGCGGTCACGGACGCGGTCATCACTGTGCCGGCTTACTTCGATGACGCGAAGCGCCGCGCTACGAAGGACGCCGGCCGGATCGCCGGGCTGAACGTCCTCCGCGTCCTCAACGAGCCGACCGCCGCCGCCCTCGCATACGGCGAGGAGGCGCGCAAGGACGGCACGATTCTCGTGTTCGATCTGGGTGGCGGGACGTTCGACGTAACCGTGATGACAATCACGAACGACGTCTACGACGTGAAGGCCACCGACGGTTTGCATGAGCTTGGCGGCAAGGACTGGGACGACCGCCTGATGACGTGGCTCAACCAGCAGTTCCAGAACGAGGGCGGCCCTGACCTGACCGAGACGTTCGAGAGCGAAGCGGACCTGCGGGAGAAGGCTGAGGCCGCCAAGCGCACCCTCAGCCAGGCACCGTCAACGAAGGTCATCCTCTCGAGTGGAGGGGTCACGAAGTCGATCCCGGTCAGCCGCGAGCAGTTCGAGAGCATCACGGTCGACCTTCTCAACCAGGCGCGCGACCTCACCATCTCGCTGGTGGAAGAAACCGGCCTAGGGTGGGCAGGTATCGATCACGTCCTGCTCGTGGGCGGGTCGATCAAGATGCCGATGGTCGCGCGGATGCTGGAGGAGATCTCCGGTCGGCCGCCGCTGCGCGCCGGAAACCCGGACGAACTCGTCGCCCTGGGCGCCGGTATCCAGGCGGCGATCGAAGCGCCGAGCGCAGGCACGCCTCGCCCCAGGGCGATCATCAAGGATGTGACGTCGCAGGGGCTCGGTGTCGCGGTGCTCGCGGATGACGGTTCGGGGCGTCTGGTGAATTCGATCATCATCCCTCGGAATACAAAGATCCCGGCCAAGGGCTCGGACGCGTTCACCACGTCGGTCGAGGGACAGACCGAAGTGCACGTTCAGGTGACGCAGGGCGACGATGAAGATTTCGCTTTCGTCAAGGAGATCGGCGATCAGCTGCTGACCATCCCGCCCTACCCGAAGGGAGCACCGATCCGCGTGGAGTTCGCCTATGACATCGACCAGATGGTGTCGATCGCCGTCTACGACCTCACGACCGATTCGCTCCTTGGGTCCTTCGAGGTCGACAACACGGCGAACCTCAGCGACGAAGATATCCGCACGGCAACTGACAACAACAACGACACAGAGGTGGGCTGACCATGACAACAGCAACGTTCGTAGACTTCTACGACATTCTTTCCCTGCCGGAAACCGCTGACGCCGATCGCATCAAGGAAGCGATCCGGGGCCAACGGAGGATCTGGAACAAGCGCGCCGGCCAGTCCGATGCCGTCCAGAAGAGCTTGGCCGAGCAGCGTATCCGCGACCTCGCCGAAGCCGAACGGGTTCTGCTCGACACCTCGGCGCGGAGCAGCTACGACAGCACGCGCGTCCAGAACAAGGCCCGTGCCGCGGCAGAATCCGCCACGGCCGGAGGCTCGGGGTCCGAAGGGACTCGGGACTGGCTCACCGAAGCACGTACCTTCTACGCAAACGGCAACGCCCACGCGGCGAACTACGCCGCGCGCGAAGCCATCGCCGTCAACGGGGCAAGCCACGAAGCCTGGAACATCCGCGCTAACTCGTCGTTCATCCTGTCGAACTACGCCGACGCCGGGTTCGAGTTCCGTGAGGCCATTCGCCTCATGCCGCACAACGCTGCCTACCACTTCGACTACGGCGAGGCGCACGCTGCGACCGGCAACTGGGCCGATGCACTGGCGGAGTACGAGATCGCCCTGCAGCAGGTGCCCGGTGATCCGGTCTACAAGACCGCTATCGCCAATGTCTACCTCAACACCGGCAAGCCCGAGCAGGCCCTCCAGCTCATGGAAGAGGTCGTCAAGTCTCAGCCCGACGTCGAGGTCTTCCAGTACTACCTGGCGTGGGCGTTGCACGACGTCAACCTGACGAAGTGGTCGCGGCTTCGCGGCGGCGGGGTCATCATCACCTCGCCGGAGCAGATCAAGGTCACCCGTGAGATGTCCGGCCGCGCGCTCAAGCTCAAGTTCTCGGATGATGCACTGCGCGCCTCGCTCCAAGACAACCTTCGCCGCGCCGACCTGGCCGAGGCATCCAAGTGGACGGGCTCCGGGAACATCCTGTGGTATCTCGGCGCCACCCTCGTCGGAATCATCATGCTGTTCTCCGGCTTCGGGGCCGGAAGCGCGGGAGTTGGATTCGTCGGCCTCATCATTGCGGGGCTCGTCGTGTGGGCATTCGTCGCTCGCCACCACAAGCCGGGCTGGAAGTTCAATGCGGCCAATCCCGGTATCCAGACCCGTGGCGTCTAGGACTGCGGCGACTGATGTCTGAATCAGCCACGCTGGAGGAGGTCGCCACCGAGCTATCCGCTCTCCGCGACCTCTTCCAGCGGCGACTTCTTGACGACAAGGCCAAGGCGCGCCTCTACGACGAGCTCTACGCACAGGTCGAGTTCGCTCGGCATGGGCTGGCACGAACTCAACTCCGGCCACTTCTCGGCGAGCTCCTCCTTCTCATGGACCGGCTACAGGGGGTTGCGGACAACGCCGTAGTTGAGAGCGTTGTTGAGGAACTTGAGGAGGTACTTCGCCGCCGCGATGTCCGCCGGGTGCCTCCGATCGACCAGTTCGATCCGAAGTACCACGAAGCTGTCCGGGTCGAGTCCGTGGCGGATTCGGCCAAGGGGCAGGTCGTCGCCGTGCTTCGTGACGGCTACATGGTCGGCGAAGAAGTCCTGCGCCCCGCATTGGTTGTGGTCGCCTCTGGAACGAGCACCACAGATCCCACGTCGGACGCTGATGCAGGCGCTGATACCGAGGTGACTGATGATTGACGACGAGGTGGCGCGTCTCGCGTCTGATGTCGTCACGCAGGCAAACCGGGCCGCCGGGCTGCTCGAGGCGCACAAGGCGTCAGCGGCAAAGAACGCGGCGATCGCACGGTCGCAGGCCGCGAAGGTCCGCGAAGCAGCCAACACCGAGTTACTGCAGTCGCTGCGAAACACGCTTGGTCGGGCGCGTGAAGCGGCACTCGGAAATGTTACGGCGCTCGCCCCGGGAGCGCTTGGTGCCCGATGGGATGAGGTCGAAGCCCTGAGGCAGGACGTCGACGTGCTTGGGGCGGCTGAGTATGTTCGCTGCGGCTCGCTCCTGCTCCGGCAACAGGGAGCAAGCCCTACCGAAGTGCCGCTCATCCTGCCGTTCCTCGACCAGGGCAATATCCGGATCGTAGCGGGGAGTGATCGCCGCGACGCTGTGACAGGTGCGGTTCAAGAGATCGTCTTGAGAAGCCTCCTCGGCACCGGCGCCGGGCAACTGAGCCTGCTCACGTTCGACCCGAAGCTGTCGGCGTCGCTGGCATTGTTCACGCCGCTGCGGCAGGCCAGCGAGGAGGTCGTGAAGCAGGCACTCTCAACCGCGGATGAACTGCGCGTGCTGCTTGAGGGGCTTACCCGCGATGTCCGGCGCATTTCGGACATGTATGGAGGTGCCCCGACAACGCTTGGCGAGTTCCGCCGCTCGACGGGGCAGCCCATCGAGCACTACCAAGTCGTCACGGTGCTCGACTACCCGACGGGCTTCGACGAGCGACTGAACACGCTCCTGCTGACATTGATGCGGACCGGGCCAAACTGCGGCATCAGCTTTATCGTGCACCACGACCAGAGCGCACCCATCCCCGATGGAGTCGACGTTGCCGCTCTGACATCTCTAGCCACATCGGTGGACTTGAATGCCGCCGCATTTCCCCTCGCTGAGGGATACCAAGTTCGCGCCGGATCTGCACCGAGCTCCGCGATCGTGGAACCCGCGCTCGCGAAACTCACTACGAGTATCCGTAAAGCGGCAGCACCGCGCATCGACTTCCTCGATCTCCAGCCTGACCCTCACGCCTACTGGTCCGAGCGATCGGCTGACCGGATCACGGCGACGATCGGACGGATCGGGCATCACCCGATCCAGATCACCCTCGGCGATGAAGTCGAGCAGAAGCACAACGTGCTCGTCACGGGCGCCGTCGGCCAGGGAAAATCCAACCTCCTCATGGCCCTGATCCACAGCTGGGCGATGAACTACTCGCCCGAGGAACTCGAGTTGTATCTCCTCGACTTCAAAGACGGCGTCAGCTTGTATCCGCTGGCGGCACATGGAACGAACGCGGACTGGCTTCCCCACGCCAAGGTACTCGGACTCGAGAGCGATCGTCCCTTCGGGCTCGCTGTCCTTGAGCACCTGGTAGGCGAGTTCGAGCGGCGCTCCCGAATCATCAAGCCATACGGCGACAACATCGCCCGCTACCGCGCGGAACAGCCACACGGGACCATGCCTCGGATCGTCGCGGTCATCGACGAGTTTCAGGTGCTTTTCGAAGAAGACGACGACACCACGTCAGCCGCAGTACTGGCTCTTGAGAGGCTGGCTAAGCGCGGCAGAGCATACGGCATCCACCTCGTCCTGGCATCGCAAACCCTGTCAGGGATCACCGCACTGCTCGCGAAGCAGGACGGCATCTTCGGCCAGTTCCCGATCCGACTCGCACTCCACAACTCGGCCGCCGAGTCGCGCGTCGCGTTGTCGCAGAACAACACCGAGGCCGCCCGTCTCCGCTACCGTGGCGAACTCATCGTCAACAAGGACTTCGGTGAAGTGGACGCCAACCAGCGTGGCGTCGTCGCGTTCGCCGACCCTGACAAGCTCCGCGAAGCACGGAGCGTACTTGTCAAGCGCACCCACGGCGGGCCCATTCCCGCCGTGTTCAATGGAGCCGTCCCCGCCAACCTGGCCGAACACCTCGTGCACGACAACACGACTGAGGCACCCACGGCGCTACTCGGAGTGGGCATCGACGTGAACGCCCGCGTCTACTCGGTCCCCTTTGACGATGCCAGTGGGCGGCACCTCTCTATCCTCGGCACCGGCAAACGAGTCGACGGCTCGGTGGGAAATCCCGCCGCCGACGCACTGCAAGCTGCGGCTGCTTCGCTGGCCTGGTCCACTCCGAGCGGGACAGCGAGATTCATCATCCTCAACTTGCTGGCGCCATCGGACCCGAGTCAGCAAATCGTTCAAGACCTTCACGAACTTGTCGAGCAGCTTGGCCATGAGTCTCGGGTCGTCAACGCTAAGGAGGTCATCGCCGAGCTGGCACATCTCGAGGAAGAAGTAGCCTCCAGGCGGGGGAGCTCGCCCGATACGAAGATCTACGTCATTGGCTTCGGTCTAGACCGACTCCAGCAAGCACGGGTGCTCAACTTCGAAACCGGAACGACACCCGTCGACGGCCTCATTGCGGTCTGGAAAGATGGCGCGCCACTCGGGGTCCACCTGCTCGGCTGGTGGTCCAACGTGCGCATCTACAACGACCACGTCGGGTTCGATGCCCAAGGACTCATCGACACGATCATGGTGTTCAAGATCCCGACCGACGCCGCCATCGACGTCTTCGGCCCCTTCTTTACCTGGCACTCGCCAGACAACCGGGCCGCCGTCCGCGACGTCGCCCAGGAGACCACCCCGGATGTTGTCGTGCCGTTCAGCGACACCTCCACCGGGGCACTCTCAGCGCTCATGGACGCGCAGGGGAGGTAGCACCATGGCAGCGGAACACACCACCTACGACACATACCTCAATTCACTTGCGACGCTCCGCAATGCCCCCGACAAACATAAAGACGAAACACGAGTCGTCGCGGCAACCTACGATCAGTCGATCGTGTACGCGAACAGATCGGTGGAGCAATCGCAGGAGCGGTTCGAGCGCGGACAAGCGGCGATCGAACGTCACCTCAAGAACGCAACCAACTTCTTGGCCAAAGTCGACGAAGCCTCTCGGATACCTCCGCGCATCAAGCCCAGCGTTGTCCCCGCCAGCGCCACAGGAACAGAAGTCGACACCGCGCTGCAACAGCTCGCCCAGACCACCAGCAGCCTGGGCATCGCCGTCGATCGGCTTGTCGCACAACAATCGCAGCCTGCTCCCGAAGTCAGGACAGGAGTAGCCGAGAAGCCCGTGGCGCCTCCCGTGCGGAAATTTAGTCGGGGCCTGCTGTACGGCATGATCGGTGGCGGCGCACTCATCCTCATAACTGTCGCGATAGTTCTCCTCACTCGATAAGGAAAGAAGCAGATAATGTCTCAGCTCACCACACTCAAGCAGCAGATCGCTTCGATCGGCAACGACGCCAAGACCACCGCACAAGGATTGCAGGGATTCAAGGGCAAGTTCTCCCAAGCGGTCAGCCAAGTACAGGCAACCATTGGCGGAAGTGCACAGCAAGTCGACCAGCAGATGATCTCAACCCTGCAAGCCGCCGAGAAGCAGGTGGACGCAGCCATCGCAGCCCTGCAACAGGCCGCACAGGCGGCCAACAAGTACGCCTCGTCGCTGTAAGTCGACCCCTAGGAAAGGAACCGCACCATGGGACTCTTTGACAAACTCGCCAGCAAGTTCGTCCCCGAACTCGGCGACATCGAAACCAGCATGGCCAAAGACCCGAAAGCTCCGGCCGAGATGCTCCGTAAGATGGCGAATCAGGAACCCAAGCTCTGGGACGCGATACTCGAGAACCCCAGCTGTCCAGAGGATGTCCGTCAGTACATTACCGACGCCCGAAATGCAGGCTGAGTCTGACGCGTTGTGACGTGATGGAGTTGACGATCCCTCCCACCGGTTCTGGCACTGATTCACCGCATGAGTGAACTGCAAGCGCTTTGCAACACACTCAGCGCGATCGACCAAGACATCATGGGCGCCGCCCAGCAGCTGCAACAGCACGCCCAGCGATGCGCAAAAGCAGCACAGTACGCCGCGTCGACGGTGCGCAACGAAGACGGTACAACCAACCCCGGAGCGACACATGCGGCCAACGCGCTGAACGTGGCCGCTCGCGCAGCCGGCCAGGCGGCCCAGCTACTCGCACAGGCTGCTCAGCAGGGGCAAGCGTTCGTGGCGAGGACAGTGGCAAATGGCTCCGGGGGAGGTGCTGGCGGCGCTGGTTCCTCCGGCAGCGTCGGCGACAGCGCCGGAGGCCTTCAACAGGCAGACATTGCGGCTATCCAAGACTACACGGGCACTGGGTATCTCAAGATGAACGCGATGCTGCGAGGTGAAATACCGCTGGATGCGTCTATTGCCGAGCGAGTCGTGGCGATGAGCTCCGCATTGAAGAAGCTCCCTGACTATCAGGGACTTGTGGTGCGTGGTACCAATTTGTCGGAGGACGTTCTTAGCAAGTATGTTCCTGGCAATGATGTCTGCGAACATGCCTTCACGAGCTATGACAAGCTAAAGGGCTTCTCGGGAAACGTTCAATTTCATGTCGAGTCGAAGACAGGAAAGGACATCTCTGGGTATTCCATCTGGGGTCCGGCTGATGGTGGTCATGAGCGGGAGGTTCTATTTGATCGTTCGACCAAATTCCGCGTTACTTTTCATGGTATTCTGGAAGATGGAACGCACAACATATATTTAGAGGAGGTGTAAAGAAATGCAAGAATACAACCCGAATGGTTACGTGCCATCCGTAGAAGAGCAAGAATCCATAGACCGGATGAAGGCCAAGGCTGCCGATGTCGAGTGGGTTGTCGACGACGGCTCGGAGGCGATTCGCCATCTGCGCGATAAGCAGGCTGGACCGGTCGGAAACTTTGATGGTAAGGGTGTAACCAAGGAGCAGCTCGACGATTTCCTTCGAGCCGCGAAAAAGTCTCAAGAAGACGGCGAGTCCTCGTAAGGTCTTGCTGGCTCATTTTCATTCGCTCTGAGTGGAGCGAACAACGACACAGGGGTCCCCATGGCATCATTCTCACAAGGCGACAAGGTTGAATCTGTCGTCAAGATCACCGGCGGGATGTTCTCGCCGGATGTCCCGGCTGGATCGAAGGGCGTGGTGCTGAGCTCGAACTGGAGCGGTTCGAGCTGTCGAGTGCACTTCACCGTCAGCGGGATGTTCAGCGACACTGAGGTTGACGTGGACGTGAACCCGGAGTATCTGAAGAAACGCTGGTGAGTCACGCTCGCAGCAGGGCGGTCCGCGTCGTCAAGCCGCTCATGCTTGACGAATCGCACGAGGGAGCGCATAGTACGGCGCAGATATGACCCCCGAACGATGGATGAGACTCAACCCCAAGCAGCAGCACGTCATGGTGGTGGCGATGTACGTCCGCAACGCGATGGAGGACTTCCATGTCAAGCACCTCAGCGACGAACAGATGGCCGAGCTCAACCCGATCATCCGCCAAGCCCTGTTCGACGTCATCACGATCATCGAGGACGACGATCTCGACCGTCAGGCCTACAACATGGGTCTCCTAGCAAACCAGATCCCGCCGTACTGGGAGGTTCCAGACAAGCCGTCGTTCGAACAAGGCAAGGCCCGTCGACGCTACGACCAGGCCGCCTGATCGGCAGGATGGCTCACCATCCAGGGCGCGGACGCATCTTCACATCGCGCTTGAGCAGTTCGGCACGAATCGTGCGCGCGGTGAATCCCAGCCGCGAGCCGACCGTCGCGAGCGACAGCCCGGATACGTAGAACTCGACAGCCTGATCGACTTGCTCGGCATTCATGCCCTTGGGCCGCTGCGCAACGCCAGCGCGCTCCAGTGCGGCGGCGATGGTCGTGCGATGGATGTTCCGCTCTCGCGCGATGTCGTTCATCGTGCGGCCTGCCAGGTACTCGGCGACGACCGCCTCGACATCGGCGTCGGGTAGCTTTTTCGGCCGCCGAGCCGCTTGAAGAGGTCGAGATGCCGCACGCTTGACAGATTGTGAGCGTGCGCTCACAATAAGGGCGGTCAGTCGGGCGGCGGTATCCGCTCGATTGCAGTGGCTCCGTAGGAGCCCCACCAAGAAGACGGCTGATCGGGCATGAGAAATCATGGCTGAGCGGCCGTTTCTTTTGCCTGCATCCGCCGATCCGGTACTGACTTTGCTGATTGAGGCGATCTTCTCACGTGCGATCGCGTACGGGGTGAGTGCTCCGAGCGCGCGGCGATCGTCAAGCTCACTGCCCTAGGCTGGATGACGCTCGGCTCTGCGATCGGACCCGATGGCTGGAATGAGCCGCCAGTGTGGTGAGGTGCCGCAGAATGCGAAGATCCACGATCGCTGTGCTTGCACCGGTCTTGAGCACGCTGGTGCTCTCGGGCTGTTCGTCGTCGCAGCTCTACTTTGGCGCAACGGTTCCGCAGGTGACAGGAGCGTGGGAGCAGAGTTCTGCGCCTCAGGCGAGGCTTGTCATTGACGGGAATGGAACCTTCCGAGCGACGGCGTGGCCGGTAGCAGTGGCCTGTGAGCCGGGAAGTGCGCAGACGCTTGATGATCTCAAAGGCGGAAACACCCGTGATCTCTCCGGAACCTGGGCAACCTTCGGAGAGAGCGCCTATCAGTTGGAGTTTCTGTTCGATCGTCACCAGTGTTCCGGTGTCGGATTCGAGGGCTTCATATGGAAGCGCGGTGATGGTCAGCTCGACATCTGCGTCATCATCTCGGAAGCGATCCTCCCGGATGGTGCGAGGGCAAGGAACTACCTTGTTCTCCGGAAGCTCCCGGATCGACCTTCGCGACCTGAAGGACAGTGCTGATTTGTCCGGGTCTTTTACCTGCCTTGCGGCCCGATGGTGGGCTGGAGCCAGCCCCCGTTTCTCCTCCCTCCAGGCGCCACATCGCGACGTGGAGAAGGGAAACTCTTTACCCGCGAGAGGCTCATGAGAAGGACGGGCGCAGCTGTTTGGGTCTCGACTTTGAGGGCTCTTCGGACATTCGGTGGGGGTGAGGCTCGCCGGGTGAGGTTCGGCGGG
>NZ_JAUF01000078.1:0-27784 GCF_000585455.1 Microbacterium sp. MRS-1 | reverse complement strand
GGGCTGGAGGAGCGCGCCGACGCCAGCGCGTCATTCATCGCGCTGAACCCGCCGTTCCACTCCGGTGCGGCGCTCACCGCTGCGATCGCGGAGCGCCTGTTCGCCGACGCCGCACGGGTTCTCGCGCCCGGCGGGCAGCTGTGGTGCGTGTGGAACTCGCCGCTGCGATATCGCGCCACGCTCGAGCGCGTGGTGGGGCCGACGCATCAGGTCTCCCGCGATCCGAAGTTCACGGTGACGGTGTCGACGAAGCGGTGAGCCGGCACCGCGCCCGAGCCTCGCCTGCCCGCCGCGTGCTCAGACGATGCCGGCGCGGATGCCGTCCAGCGAATCGGCGACCTTGGGAAGGCGCTGGGCGAGGACGTCGTCGAGCTCGAACAGGCGCTGTCGGGCATCCTGCAGCACGCGCGCTCCCTTCGCGGTGACATGCAGATCGCTGGCGGCGCCGGCATGGGCCGTGGCATCCTGCACGAGGCCGTCGTCGACGAGCGTGCGCACGGCGGTGTGGGCGGACTGCACCGTGATGTGCGAGCGGCGGGCCAGCTCGGAGAACGAGATGCCGGGCTCGGCGTAGATGTGACCGAGGAGACCGAACTTGCGGGTGCTGATGCCGAGGTCTTTGAGGATCGACGCCAGCTGCTCCTCCCACATCGCCGACACCGCGAGCAGCGCGATGACGGGGCTGAAGCGGGGACCGTCCTGAGTCATGCGGTCCATGCTATCGATGCGCTGTGCCGCGCACCGGTCGCCGTCCCGTGACTTCTCCAGCTGACGGGCTGACGCCACCGCTCGCCGGGCGCCAGGCGCTGACCTCGGCGCCGGGATCAGGCCTTCGCACCACCGGGAGGGCCGAGGATCAGCAGCACGGCGAAGATCGCGGCGACGGCCACGAGAATGCCGACGAACAGCAGCCAGGGGCGGCGCAGGAACCAGGCCAACGGGCCGTCGTACCACCGCGCGTCCGCCGCATCGGCAGCAGCCTCGACGCGCCACGCACCGGCGAGCAGGCCGCGACGGTGCACCCAGAGCTCGACCGGAATGGTGGCGTAGGGCACGATCGCCGAGATCAGCGCGACGGCGGTCGGCCCCGCGAGCCATCGGTTGTTGAGAGCGACCAGAACGACAGTGGCGCCGTACGAGAGGAACACGAAACCGTGGATGCCGCCCCCGATCGTGACCGCGGGCGCCCACCCGGTCGTCGCCCGGACGACGAGACCGGCGATGAGCAGCGTCCACGACACCGCCTCCGCGAACGCGAGAGTGCGAAACAGAGACAGGGGGGTGCGGAGCATTCCTTCAGCATAACTGAAGGAATCCTTCCCGCCTGAGCACTTCCTGTGAGCACCGGGCGCCGCTGCGCGCGGTGCCTAGGGTGTCGCGTATGACACGTCGCTTTCCGCTGGCGGCGGCCGTGCTGCTGACGGCCGGACTGCTGGGAGGCTGTGGGCCGATGGTTCCGGTGTGCCCTGCCATCGGATTCGTCAATCCCGGGCTCGCCACGATCGAGGTCGCCCCCGCCCTGACCGTCGGCGAGGTGGCCGCGTGCTTCGGCGACGGCTGCACCCCCGCACCCCTCCCCCTCGGCCGCGACGGCCGCGGACGGATGCCGCTGGCACCGCCGTATCTCGCCGACACGAGCGTCGTCAGCATCGAGCCCGGCACGACGGTGCGCGTGGTGATCACCGATGCCACCGGCACCGTCACGCGTGATGTCCGCGCGGAGATCTCCTACAGGTCGGAGGGCGGCGGCCCGTGTCCGGGACCGATGAGCTTCGACGCTGTCGTCATCTCCTGACCGTTCGCGGCGAGCGAAGACCCTCGACGCCGCGACGCCCCCGCGCCGGCTCATCGAGCACGGTTCGGGGGCGTCGCGCCATCCACTCGACGACGTCGGTCAGGTCAGAAGTCCCAGTCGTCGTCCTCGGTCGCGACCGCCTTGCCGATGACGTACGACGAGCCCGACCCGCTGAAGAAGTCGTGGTTCTCATCGGCGTTCGGCGACAGGGCCGAGAGGATCGCGGGGTTCACGTTGGTCAGCTGCGACGGGAACATCGCCTCGTAGCCGAGGTTCATCAGCGCCTTGTTGGCGTTGTAGTGCAGGAACTTCTTGACGTCCTCGGTCAGGCCGATGCCGTCGTAGAGGTCCTGCGTGTATTGCACCTCGTTGTCGTACAGCTCGTAGAGCAGCGAGAAGGTGTAGTCCTTGATCTCGTCGCGCTCGGGCTGGGTGAGCTTCTCGAGCCCCTTCTGGAACTTGTAGCCGATGTAGTAACCGTGCACGGCCTCGTCGCGGATGATGAGGCGGATGATGTCGGCCGTGTTCGTCAGCTTCGCCTTGCTCGACCAGTACAGCGGCAGGTAGAAGCCCGAGTAGAACAGGAACGACTCCAGCAGGGTCGAGGCGACCTTGCGCTTGAGCGGCTCGTCGCCACGGTAGTAGTCCATGACGATGTGGGCCTTCTTCTGAAGGTTCGGGTTCTCCACCGACCACCGGAACGCGTCATCGATCTCGGGCGTGGAGCACAGCGTCGAGAAGATCGACGAGTAGCTCTTCGCGTGCACCGACTCCATGAACGCGATGTTCGTGTACACGGCCTCTTCGTGGGGCGTGATCGCGTCGGGGATGAGTGAGACGGCGCCGACGGTGCCCTGGATGGTGTCCAGGAGCGTCAGACCGGTGAACACCCGCATCGTGGTGGTCTGCTCGTCGGGGGTGAGCGTCGCCCACGACTGGATGTCGTTGGACAGCGGCACCTTCTCGGGCAACCAGAAGTTGTTCACGAGGCGGTTCCACACCTCGAGGTCCTTGTCGTCCTGAATGCGGTTCCAGTTGATCGCCTGGACGTGGTCGATGAGCTTGAGCGGCTCGGACGGGGTCATGTCGTCAATCCTTCAAACGGTCGTGGAGTGAGCGAAGCGCGGTCACAGCATGCAGGAGACGCACTCGGACAGGTTCGTGCCCTCGAGCGCCATCTGACGAAGGCGGATGTAGTAGATCGTCTTGATGCCCTTGCGCCACGCGTAGATCTGCGCCTTGTTGATGTCGCGGGTGGTGGCGGTGTCCTTGAAGAACAGCGTCAACGACAGGCCCTGGTCGACGTGCTGGGTGGCGGCGGCGTAGGTGTCGATGACCTTCTCGTAGCCGATCTCGTACGCGTCCTGGTAGTACTCCAGGTTGTCGTTCGTCATGAACGGCGCCGGGTAGTAGACGCGGCCGATCTTGCCTTCCTTGCGGATCTCGATCTTCGACGCGATCGGGTGGATCGAGCTCGTCGAGTTGTTGATGTACGAGATCGATCCGGTCGGGGGCACCGCCTGCAGGTTCTGGTTGTAGATGCCGTGCGCCTGGATCGACGCCTTCAGCTCGCGCCAGTCGTCCTGGGTGGGGATGTGGATGCCGGCGAACAGCTCGGCCACGCGATCCGTCTGCGGCACCCACTCCTGCTCGAGGTACTTGTCGAAGAACTCCCCCGACGCGTAGGTCGAGTCGGCGAAGCCGTCGAAGGCCGTGCCGCGCTCGATCGCGATGCGGTTGGACGCGCGCAGCGCGTGGAACAGCACCGTGTAGAAGTAGATGTTCGTGAAGTCGATGCCCTCTTCCGAGCCGTAGTGCACGTGCTCACGCGCGAGGTACCCGTGGAGGTTCATCTGGCCGAGGCCGATCGCGTGCGAGCGGTCGTTGCCGTCTTCGATCGAACGCACCGAGGCGATGTGGCTCTGGTCGCTGACCGCCGTGAGAGCGCGGATCGAGGTCTCGACCGTGCCGGCGAGGTCCTTGCCGTCCATCGCGAGCGCGATGTTCATCGAACCCAGGTTGCAGGAGATGTCCTTGCCGATCTGGTCGTACGAGAGGTCCTCGTTGTAGGTCGTCGGCGTGTTCACCTGCAGGATCTCGCTGCAGAGGTTGGACATGTTGATCCGGCCCTTGATCGGGTTGGCCTTGTTCACCGTGTCCTCGAACATGATGTACGGGTAGCCCGACTCGAACTGGATCTCGGCGAGGGTCTGGAAGAACTCGCGCGCGTTGATCTTGGTCTTCTTGATACGCGCGTCGTCGACCATCTCGCGGTACTTCTCGGTGACGGAGATGTCACCGAAGGGCACGCCGTAGACCTTCTCGACGTCGTACGGCGAGAACAGGTACATGTCCTCGCCGTTGCGGGCGAGCTCGAACGTGATGTCGGGGATCACGACGCCGAGCGAGAGCGTCTTGATGCGGATCTTCTCGTCGGCGTTCTCGCGCTTCGTGTCGAGGAAGCGCAGGATGTCGGGGTGGTGCGCCGACAGGTAGACGGCGCCGGCGCCCTGGCGCGCGCCGAGCTGGTTGGCGTAGCTGAAGCTGTCTTCGAGCAGCTTCATGACGGGGATGATGCCGCTGGACTGGTTCTCGATCTGCTTGATCGGAGCGCCGGCCTCACGGATGTTGCTGAGCAGGAGCGCGACGCCGCCACCGCGCTTGGACAGCTGCAGGGCCGAGTTGATGCCGCGGGCGATCGACTCCATGTTGTCTTCGATGCGCAGCAGGAAGCAGCTGACGAGCTCGCCGCGCTGCGCCTTGCCGGTGTTGAGGAAGGTCGGGGTGGCCGGCTGGAAGCGGCCCGAGATGATCTCGTCGACGAGCTTCTCGGCGAGCTGCTGATCGCCGTCGGCGAGGCCCAGGGCCGTCATCACGACGCGGTCCTCGAAGCGCTCGAGGTAGCGCTTGCCGTCGAAGGTCTTCAGCGTGTAGCTCGTGTAGTACTTGAAGGCGCCGAGGAAGGTTTCGAAGCGGAACTTCGCGCCGTAGGCGCGGTCGTTGAGGCGCTGGATGAACTCGAACGGGTACTTCTCCAGCACCGCGCCCTCGTAGTACTCCTTCTCGACCAGGTAGTCGAGGCGCTCCTTGAGGGAGTGGAAGAACACGGTGTTCTGGTTGACGTGCTGGAGGAAGTACTCCCGTGCGGCACGCTTGTCGGCGTCGAACTGGATCTTGCCGTCCTCGCCGTACAGGTTGAGCATCGCGTTGAGGGCGTGGTAGTCCATGCCCTCGAAGCGTGCGTCGGTCTTGAAGGTCGCCGGGCTCACTGCAGCTTCCACCATCGTTCCAATCCGTCGCTCACACGGGCGACGTCGTCGGGCGTGCCGAAAAGTTCGAGCCGGTACAAGTGCGGCACGGTGCACTTGCGGCTGATGATGTCACCGGCGCGACAGAACGACTCGCCGAAGTTGGTGTTGCCCGCGGAGATCACTCCGCGGATGAGGTGACGATGGCGCTCGTCGTTGAGGAACCGGATCACCTGTTTGGGAACGGCGCCCTTCTCCTCGCCTCGCCCCTGGCCTCCTCCGTAGGTCGGTGTCACGAGCACGAAGGGCTCGTCGACCTCGAGAGGTGTGTCGCCAGGGGCGAGCGGGATGCGGACGGCCGGCAGACCGAGCTTCTCGATGAATCGCGCCGTGTTGCCCGACACGCTCGAGAAGTAGACGAGCAGCGGGGCACTCGTCAGTGTCGGCATGTCAGGCCAGACGGCTCGCGAGCTCGTCGATCTTGTCGGGACGGAAGCCCGACCAGTGGTCTTCGTCGGTGACGACGACCGG
Organism: Microbacterium sp. MRS-1; assembly: GCF_000585455.1. Lineage (NCBI taxonomy): Bacteria > Bacillati > Actinomycetota > Actinomycetes > Micrococcales > Microbacteriaceae > Microbacterium > Microbacterium sp. MRS-1. The sequence goes on along the minus strand of NZ_JAUF01000078.1, from coordinate 22,210 downwards.
AGCCTGCAGGTAGCCGAGCGACTTCACGTGCTCCAGCGCCGCCGGGTCCTCCGAGAGGTCGAGGACTTCGTAGTCGATACCCTTCGAGTCCAGTGCGCGGTAGGTCGCATTGCACTGCACGCACGAGGGCTTGGTGTAGACGGTGATTGCCATGTCGTTCCTTCTCTCCCCTTGGTCTGCGCGGATCGATCCCGTTGGGATTCCGCCCTCTTCTCGCCTGTGATCCCGGCCGTGCCCCCGCCGGGAGTCCAATACTACATATGGGTACGGACGTTGGATAGCACCACAAGGGCTAGTAGTTACATCCGTGTAGTTTTGCACCGCTCTCCCCATGTACAACACAGGTTGTCCACCGTTTCATCCACAGGATGCCGCGAGGATCGAAGCCTGGAAAAAGCCTGAATCGCGCGGATTTCGATCGCCCTCGCGACGGCCATCCACAGCCCGGAGGCTACGGGGGGCTTCCGACATCCATCAGCCTGTGGAATCTCGACTGCGGCGTGTCGCGGCATCCGTCCGGCGTGTCGCGGTGTCGGCGCCGACGGGTAGCGTGGAGGGGTGGCGGGATACCGGGAACTGTTGCGCACGCAGGGCGTGGCGCGCATCATCGCGGCACAGCTGACCGCGCGTTTTCCGAACGGGATGACGAGCCTGGCGATTCTGCTCCACGTCGAGCAGATGACGGGCTCCTACGCCTCCGCCGGGCTGGTGCTGGCGGCGGCATCCGTGGGTCAGGCGACGGCCGGCCCCGTCACCAGCCGGTGGATGGGCCGCTGGGGCATGCGGCGCGTCCTCACACTGACGACCGCCGTGTGCGCGGCGGCGCTGCTCGCCCTCGCCCTGATCCCCCTCGGGGTCGCCGGATACATGGTGTTCGGACTCATCGCCGGCCTCTCCACGCCTCCCGTGCAGTCGGCCGTGCGCACGATCTACCCCAAGCTCGTCAACGCACGGCAGTTGACGGCGCTGTTCTCCCTCGACGCGAGCCTGCAGGAGATCATCTGGATCCTCGCGCCGGTCGTCATCACCCTCGTCGCCACCCAGATCGGCACGGTGCCGGCGCTGCTGCTGATCGTCACGATCCTCGTCGCCGGCGGGGCGTGGTTCATCCTCTCCCCCGAAGTCGGGCGCGTGCGCATCCCGCGCAGCCGCCGCGCGTTCGGCAAGGTGCTGGGAAAGCCCGTGGTCCTGCTCGCCACGGTGATCGGCTTCCTCCTCATCGGCGCGTGCGCGGCCGTCGAGGCCGCAGTGGTCGCGACCTTCGGTCACGGCGGCCTGGAAGCCGGTCTCGTCCTGGCGGTCTTCTCCGTCGGCAGTCTCGCCGGAGGCCTCGCCTTCGGACACATCCCCATGGGGCCGTGGGCCATGGCGCGACGCATGAGCGTCGTCGCCGCCGGTCTCGTCGCCTCCGTCTTCGTCGTCGGCGACATCGGAGCGTCCACCCCGTGGTGGGTCGGCGCCTGCCTCGTCGTCGCGGGCGTCGGCATCGCCCCGGCGCTGGCCGTCATGTTCGCGATGACCTCGGCATCCGTGAAGTTCAGCGAGACCGCCGAGGCCTACGGCTGGATCGGCACGGGACAGCTCATCGGCGCCGCGCTCGGCTCGGCCGTCGCCGGCTTCCTCATCGACAGCACCGGGCCCGCCGGCGCATACGCCGCCGCGGCCGGATTCGCGATCGTGGGCGCGCTGGTCTCGACGCTCTTCGTGCGGGGCTTCCCCGACCTGCGCGGACGCGACGCGAGCCCGATCCCCGACACCGAACCCGTCCCCGTCATCACGTGACATCCTCATCGACCACGGACAGCGCGCGACCGTAGGCTGACGACATGACTGCCGCTGTGACCCTGCCCCGGCTCTCGTGGGGCGACGTACGCGCCCGACGTCGCGCACTGCTCGTGCACGGACTCGGATCGACCGGTGCCCTCATGTGGAGCTACGGCGTGGCCCTGGCGGATGCCGGGTGGCTCGCGACGGCCGTCGACCTGCGCGGCCACGGCGCCGCGCCGCGCACGCTGGACTACAGCATCGACGCGTACGCGGCCGACGTGGGCCAGACGCGCACCGACGACGGCGGGCCCTGGGACCTCGTCATCGGGCACTCGCTCGGCGGCGCCGCCGTCACCGTCGCAAGCGCTGCCGACCCCGGCTGGACGCGCCGACTGGTGCTCATCGACCCCGCGATCCATCTTGCGGACCGCGATCGCGAGAACGTCCGCGTCGGGCAGGAGCAGTCCTTCGCCGACCCGTCGATCGACGCGGTGCGGGCGGAGCACCCCAGCTGGCATCCGCTCGACGTCGAGCTGAAGGCCCGCGCCGCGCAGCAGGCGAGCCGTTGGGCGGTCGAGCAGACCAGCCTGCAGAACACACCGTGGGACGTGCGCGCGGCCGCCGCGAGGCTCTCGGTGCCGACGCACGTAATCGCGGCGGACCCGGAGGTGTTCTCGATCTTCCACGGCGAGCTGGCCGCCGAGGTGCTCCGCAACCCACTCATCACGATGTCGGTGGTGACCGGCGCCGGGCACTCCCCGCACCGCGACCTCCCGGAGGACACGATGCGCCATCTCCTCGACGCCCTCGGCTGACGCCGCGGCATCCGTATCGCGGCGTCGTCAGGAGATGCGGCGCAGCACGTGCAGGACCGCGAGGGCGTAGGCGTCTTCGGGCTGGGGATGCTCGAACGCGTGCGTTTCGCCGGCGAACTCGATCTCGACGCGGTGGGTGTCGGCGAGCCGTTCCAGTCGGCGGAACGCGCCGCGCAGCAGCTCCCGCAGCTGATCCTCTCGTGGCAGCCAGAGCGCATCGGCCTGCGCGACGGAGTCCAGCGCCCACTCCGTCGTGCCGTTGAAGGCGAGGATCGCGCCCGTCGCGTAGTGACGCGGTTCGATCGTCATCTCACTGACCGTGAAGACGTCCGCCTCGAACTCCGGCTCATCGAGCTGAAATCGGTCCCCGGATGCCGGGCGCCACAGCAGACCGGCATCGCGCAGGGCGAGGGCCAACTCGGTCGAGATCATGCTTCCATCCTGCCGCGTCGGCGGCACCACGGGACCGGCGGCGACCCTGAGGCAGGTGACGAGGGGCAGGATGGAGGGGTGACCGATTTCGATGCGACCGCATACCTGCCGGACGACCTGCTCGAGCGCATCCGCTCGCGTGCCGCGGCCGTGGATGCCGAGAACCGCTTCCCCACGGAGGATCTCGCCGAACTGACGGCGGCCGGATACCTCTCGATCCTCGTCCCCACCGCGTTGGGCGGCGCAGGTCTCGGGCTCGCGGAGGCCGCGGTGCTGCAGCAGCGGCTCGCGGGCGCCGCACCGGCGACGGCATTGGCGATCAACATGCACCTCGTGTGGACGGGAGTCGCGAAGGTGATGTCCGATCGCGGCATCGATGACCTGCGGTTCGTGCACACCGGCGCGGTCGCCGGCGAGGTCTTCGCGTTCGGCATCAGCGAGGCGGGAAACGATCTGGTGCTCTTCGGCAGCGACACGCAGGCCGTCCCGGCCGCCGACGGCTCGTACTCCTTCACGGGGACCAAGATCTTCACCTCGCTCGGGCCGGTGTGGACGCAGCTGGGTCTGCACGGACTCGACACGACGGACCCGGCGGATCCGAAGATGGTCTACGCGTTCGTGCAACGTACCGCCGCCGTCGAGACCCGTGACGACTGGGACACCGTCGGCATGCGCGGCACGCAATCGCGCACGACGGTGCTCAACGGCGCCGTGGCCCCCGCCGACCGTGTCGTTCGCCGCGTCGCGCCCGGCCCGACCCCCGATCCGATCGTCTTCGGCATCTTCAGCGTGTTCGAGGTGCTCCTGGCATCCGTCTACACCGGCGTCGCGCGCCGCGCGCTCGACCTGGCGGTCGCGGCGGCGAAGACGCGGACGTCGAAGAAGACCGGGCGCCCGTACAGCGACGATCCCGACATCCGCTGGCGCATCGCGGAGATGGCGCTCGCCTACGACGGCCTGCTCCCCCAGGTCGCGGCGATCGCACACGACGTGGACGTCCTCGTCGATCACGGCGGGCAGTGGTTCCCCCGACTGTCGGGTCTGAAGCACCGCGCGGTCGTGGCCGCCAAGCAGATCGTCGACGAGGCGATGCTCGTCGCCGGAGGCTCGTCGTACTTCCAGCGCAACGAGCTCAGCCGCCTCTACCGCGACGTGCTCGCCGGCATGTTCCACCCGTCCGACCCCGAATCGGCGCACGCCACCGTCGCCGCCGCCTGGCTCGGCCCCGTCAGCTCCTGAGCTGCCCTCGGCATCCGGCTGCGGCATCCACCCCGGGCATCCGCCCGGTTCAGAACCGAACTGCAAGGGTTGCCGCGCGACACGCCGCCCGCATCCCGCCGCACCCGGCGTGTCGCGGCGACGGCCTTGCGATTCGGCCGGACCAGAGGGATGCCGCGGTCAGCGCGTATCGAGGTCGTACGCCTTGAGGAGTTCGGCGACGGCGAGCTCGCGCTGATCGCCGCCCTCGGCGAACATGTGCGCGACGTGCGTGCGCAGATGATTCTCGATCAGCAGCTTGTCCAGTGACGCGAGGGCCCGCTGGATCGCTCGCGACTGGGCGATGATGTCCATGCAGTAGTCCTCGTTCTCGATCATCCGTGCGAGCCCGCGCACCTGCCCCTCGAGGATGCGGGTGCGATGCAGGGCGCGCTTCTGGATGTCTTCGATCACGCGGCCAGGATACGCCGCATGCGAGACTACGGGCATGGCGCGCACCCCCACCGAACTGCTCAGCCCGGCCGACCAGGAACGTCGCCGCGCGTTGCGTGTGATGAAGGGCGTCGCCCTCGGCGCACTGATCCTGATGGCGGTCGTGTTCGTCGTGGCGTTCATCCTGCAGGAGCGCTTCCCGTGGCTGCAGTACGTCCGCGCCGCGGCGGAGGGCGGCATGGTCGGCGCCCTGGCCGACTGGTTCGCGGTGACCGCGCTGTTTCGTCACCCCCTCGGCATCCCCATCCCGCACACCGCGATCATCCCGCACCGCAAGGACGAGATCGGGCGCACCCTGGGCGAGTTCGTCGAGACGAACTTCCTCGAGGCGGGCGTCGTCCGCGCGAAGCTCGAGTCGACGCCCATCGCCCGGACGGCCGGTGCCTGGCTGCGCGATCCCGCGCACGCCGAGACCGTCGCGGCGGAGGCCTCGACGGTGGCCTCCGGCATCCTGCGCGCCCTCAGCGACGACGAGGTGCAGGATCTGATCAGCGACCTCGCGCGTGAGCACCTGCTCAGCCCGCAGTGGGGACCGACCGTCGGCGCGTGGCTCGGTCGGGTCGTGCAGGCCGACGCGCACCGTGGCGCGGTCGATCTGGGCGTGGACAGCATCGCGACGTGGTTGCACGCCAACCACGCCGCCTTCAGCGGTCTGGTCTCCCGACGACTGCCCTCGTGGGTGCCGTCGGTCGCGATGCGCCTCGTCGATGACACCGTGTACAACGAGGCCGTGAAGTTCGTCGCCGCGATCCAGGACGACCCCGACCACCCCGCGCGGCGCGCCGTCGACGGCTACCTCGCGCGCCTCGCCGACAACCTGCAGAGCGATCCGACGACGATCGCGCGACTCGAAGAGGCCAAGTCGGCCGTCTTCGACAGCCCGCGCGTGCGCGAGCTGGCCGCCGAGGCGTGGAACACGGCCAAGGCGGGCCTGCTCACCGCCCTGGCAGATCCCGCCAGCGGGCTGCGCCGACGCGTGAGCGCAGCGCTGGTCGAGATCGGCGAGCGCCTGTCGACGGATGCCGCGCTCCAGCACCGTGTGGATGATCGCATCGCGGGGGCCGCGGTGTTCGTCGTGGATCGGTACCGCCACGACATCGCCTCGATCATCACCGACACCGTGGAGAAGTGGGATCCCGCCGAGACCACCGAGAAGATCGAGCTGATGGTCGGACGCGACCTGCAGTACATCCGCCTCAACGGCACGATCGTGGGCGCCCTGGCCGGACTCGTCATCTTCGCCGTCGCGCACGCGCTGCTGGGCTGAGCACACGTGCTCGGGGGACGGTTGGGGACGGCCGGTGAACGCACGCGCGCCTCTGGCTGGTCGCGACCCGGCGCAGTAGCCTGACGGACATGGGCGAACCGGCGGACGAGCTGCTGTTCACCTACGGCACGCTCCAGTATGCCGAGGTGCAGCTGGACACCTTCGGGCGCCTGATCGCGGGCGAGCCCGACGTGCTGCCCGGCTACACCATCGACTACGTCGAGATCGAGGACCAGCGCGTCGTCGACCTGTCGGGCGCCTCTGTGCATCCGGTGCTGCGCGAGACCGGCAGCCCGCTGGACAAAGTGGTCGGCCGCGTTCTGCACCTCACGGCCGATGAAGTGGATGCCGCCGACGAGTACGAAGTGTCGCTGTACCGCCGCGTGCGGGTGACGCTGGGAAGCGGGCGCACCGCCTGGGTGTACGTCGGCTGATGACGGCTCCCACGACCCGCTCTGGCCGCGCGCCGGCGACTGGCCCGCGCTCGAGGAGGCGTCGGCGGCCGAGCGCCTCGACGCCGTGCTGCTGGGGCTGCCGGCCTGTCGCACATCGCTCTCACCCACCGGCGCCGACGCGACGCCCGGCGCGGGCCGTGAGGCGCTGCGCCGGTACAGCCCGACCCTCCTGGGGCCGCCGCCCGTCGACCTCGCCGCCGCTCTGCGACTGGCCGACGCGGGCGATGTCGCCGAGCCCGACGGCTCCGAGGGCGAGGCGCGCGTGCGCGGCCGCACCGCCGAGCTGACGGCGCGCACCGCGCTGCTGATCGCGCTCGGCGGCGACAACTCGATCACGTGTGCGACGGCCCAGGGCGCCGGCGCCGGCGGTCTCATCACGCTGGACGCGCACTTCGACCTGCGCGACGGCGTCTCCAACGGCTCCCCCGTGCGTCGCCTCGTCGACGACGGCCTCGACCCGACGCGCATCGTGCAGATCGGCATCGCCGACTTCGCCGATTCCGCGGCGTACGCCCAGCGCGCCGCCGACCTCGGCATCCGTGTCATCACCCTCGACGAGCTTCGTCGGCGCGGGGCGCACGACGTGATCGCCGAGGCGCGCGAGGTGGCCGGGCGCGGGGGTGGCGGCATCCATCTCGACATCGACGTGGACGTCTGCGATCGTGCGGTGGCGCCCGGCTGCCCGGCGTCGGTTCCCGGTGGCCTGCAGGCGTGGGAGCTGCGGACGCTCGTGCGCGGCTTGTCCGCCGACGCCGGCGTGACCAGCGCGGATATCGTCGAAGTGGATGCCGCGGCCGACGCGGCCGACGGGCGCACCGTGCGCCTGGCCGCCCTGTGTGTGCTGGAGCTGCTGGCCGGCCTGCACCGACGAAAGGTCACTGTATGACGACGCTCGTGCTCGTCCGCCACGCCAAGAGCGACTGGGGCGATCCCGGTCTCGACGATCACGACCGCCCGCTCAACGAGCGGGGCCTGCGCGACGCACCCGTGCTCGCGGAGCGGCTGGCCGGAACCGGCATCCGGCTCGAGGCCATCCTGTCGTCGACCGCGCTGCGCGCCCGCACGACGGCCTCCTTCTTCGCCTCCGCGTTCGGCCTCGAGACAGAGCTGGACGGCGACCTGTACGGCGCCGCGGCGGCCACGCTCCTGCGGGCGGCCGCCGGCCGTGGCGTCCCGGCCGTCATGGTCGTCGCGCACGACCCGGGGATGACCGCGCTCGCGGAGCGGCTCTCCGGCGGCGGGATCGGTCATATGCCGACCTGTGCCGTCGCGACGTTCGTGTGGTCCACCGACGACTGGGATGTCGCGACGGCGACGGATCCGCAGGAGTGGAGCTTGGACCGCCCCTGACGCCGTGCGGCACGGGGCGTTTCGACTCGCGGCGCCGAGTCGAAACGCCTACGCGATCAGCTCACCGCCGCGGTAGACGGCGCGCACCAGCGGCACCCCCGGGCGGTACGCGAGGTGGGTCCGCGTCGGCGCATCGAGCAGCACCAGGTCGGCCCGCGTGCCGAGGGTGAGGGAGCCCACATCGCTGCGGCGCAGGGCCCGAGCGCCGCCCGCGGTGGCCGCCCAGACCGCCTCGGCGACCGTCATCCCCATCTCGCGCACGGCCAGCGCGATCATGAGCGGCATCGAGCTGGTGAAACTGGTGCCCGGGTTGCAGTCGCTCGCGAGGGCGACGCTCACGCCGGCGTCGATCAGCCGACGCGCATCGGGATAGGGCTGCCGGGTCGAGAACTCCACGCCGGGCAGCAGCGTGACCACGACGTCGCTCGCTGCGAGCTGGCGCCCATCCTCCTCATCGAGGTAGGTGCAGTGATCGACCGAGATGACGTCGAGCTCGGCCGCGAGCCGCGCGCCGCGCCCGTGACCCAGCTGGTTGGCGTGCAGCCGTGGGAGAAGTCCCGCGCCGATCCCCGCCAGGAGGATGCGGCGGCTCTCGGCGGGCGTGAACGCCCCCCTCTCGCAGAAGACGTCGATCCATCGGGCGAACGGGCGGACGGCGTCGAGCATCGGACCGCAGACGAGATCGATGTAGGCGTCGCGATCACCGGCGAACTCGTCGGGCAGGACGTGCGCACCGAGGAAGGTGACCTCGTCGGTGACCTCGCGCGCGAGGCGAGCGAGCCGGGCCTCGCCGTCGACGGTGAGGTCGTAGCCCGTCTTCACCTCGAGCGTGGTGGTGCCCTGCCGGTGCATCTCGTCGACGAAGCCCCTCAGACGCGCCCGCAGCTCGTCGTCGGATGCCGAGCGCGTCGCCGCCACGGTGCGCCGTATGCCGCCGGCGACATACGGCTGGCCGGCCATGCGGGCGGCGAACTCGTCGGCGCGATCGCCCGCGAAGACGAGGTGCGTGTGGCTGTCGACGAACCCCGGGATGACCGCGCGCCCCTCGGCATCCACCACCGCCGAGACATCGGCGAGGGAGCGGGGTCGGTCCGCAGCGCGACCGACCCAGGCGATACGGCCGTCGACGATAGCCACGGCGGCGCCCCGGATGAGGCCGGTCGGGTCGGCGGGGTCATCGCCCAGAGCCTCGACGTTCGTCGTGAGCTCACCGATGTTCGTGAGGATGAGCGTGCTCACGGCACGTCGTCCCGCAGCATCGGAACCGTCAGCCCGCGCTCACGCGCGACCTCGCGCGCACGCTCGTAGCCGGCATCCACGTGCCGCATGACACCCGTGCCGGGATCGTTCGTGAGCACCCGCTCGAGCTTCTGCGCGGCGAGCGCCGTGCCGTCGGCCACGACGACCTGACCGGCGTGGATCGAGCGGCCGATGCCGACCCCGCCGCCGTGATGGATCGACACCCACGACGCGCCGGAGGCCGTGTTCAGCAGGGCGTTCAGCAGCGGCCAGTCGGCGATCGCGTCCGAACCGTCGGCCATCGCCTCCGTCTCCCGGTAGGGCGAGGCGACCGAGCCGGCATCGAGGTGATCGCGGCCGATGACGATCGGTCCGGCGAGTTCGCCCGAGGCGACCATCTCGTTGAACCTCAATCCGGCGAGGTGACGCTCCTTGTAGCCGAGCCAACAGATCCGCGCGGGCAGCCCCTCGAAGTGCACGGTCTCGCCCGCCTTCTCCAGCCATCTGCGCAACGGGACGTCGTCGGGGAACAGCTCCGCGACCGCACGGTCGGTCTTCGCGATGTCGTCCGGATCGCCCGAGAGCGCCACCCACCGGAACGGGCCCCGACCCTCGGCGAACAGCGGGCGGATGTAGGCGGGCACGAACCCGGGGAACGCGAACGCCCGGTCGTAGCCGCCGATCTCGGCCTCGCGGCGGATCGAGTTGCCGTAGTCGAACACGGCGGCCCCGGCATCCTGGAATCCGACCATCGCCTCCACGTGCGCCGCCATCGAGGCGCGGGCACGGACGGTGAAGCCCTCCGGGTCGGATGCCGCGGCATCCCGCCACTGTCCGACACTCACTCCGGCGGGCAGATAAGCCAACGGGTCGTGGGCGCTGGTCTGATCGGTGACGATGTCGATCGGGGCGGCGCCGGCGTGTCGGCGGCGCAGCAGCTCGGGGAAGACCTCGGCGGCGTTGCCGACGAGGCCGACCGACCGCGCCTGTCCCGCCGCGCGCGCCGCCACCGCACGCGCGAGGGCGGCGTCGAGGTCGTCGGTGTACTCGTCGAGGTAGCCGTGCGCGACCCGGCGCTCCAGCCGCGACGCGTCGACGTCGACGATCAGCGCCGCTCCCCCGTTGAGCGTCACCGCGAGCGGCTGGGCGCCGCCCATACCGCCGGCTCCGGCGGTGAGGGTGAGCGTCCCCGCGAGCGAGTCCCGCCCGAGGGAGCGGGCGACGGCGGCGAACGTCTCATACGTGCCCTGCAGGATGCCCTGCGTGCCGATGTAGATCCACGATCCCGCGGTCATCTGCCCGCACATCGTGAGTCCCAGCTGCTCGAGCCGGCGGAACTCCGGCCAACTCGCCCAGTCGCCCACGAGGTTGGAGTTGGCGATCAGCACGCGCGGTGCCCACTCGTGGGTGCGGAAGACCCCGACCGGCTTTCCGGACTGCACCAGCAGCGTCTCGTCGGGCTCGAGCTCATCGAGCGTGCGGACGATGGCGTCGTACGCCTCCCACGACCGCGCCGCCCGACCCGTGCCGCCGTAGACGACGAGGTCTTCGGGGTGTTCGGCGACCTCGGGGTCGAGGTTGTTCATCAGCATCCGCTTCGCGGCTTCGGCGCCCCAGCTCTTGGCCGTCCGCTCGCCCCCACGCGGGGCGCGGACGGGGCCACGGCTCGACGCCGCCCGGTTCACAACTCCGGAGTTTTGGGCGTCAACGGGTGATGTCATCGTGATCTCCTTCGATCAGGGACGGTTGTCCGGAGTTGTGAACGCAGCGTCGGCGACCGCGCCGGAGAGAACGAGCGCGGTGGCGGCTTCGAGGTCGGGGCTGACGAACCGGTCGGGCCCGGGCCCTGCGATGCCCGCGGCGCGCACCGCGGCGCGGACCGCGGCGGTGGCGGGCCCCGGCTGCAACGGCGCCCGCAGGTCGAGGGCCCGGCACCCGGTGACGAGTTCGATCGCGAGCACCCGGGCGAGTCCGTCGACGGCGCGGCGGAGCTTGCGTGCGGCGGCCCACCCCATCGACACGTGGTCTTCCTGCATCGCCGACGAGGGGATGGAGTCGACGGATGCCGGGACCGCCAGACGCTTGAGCTCCGAGACGATCCCCGCGGCCGCGTACTGCGCGATCATGAGCCCCGAATCGACGCCGACCTCGTCGGCGAGGAACGGCGGCAGACCATGGCTGCGGGTGCGATCGAGCGCCCGGTCGGTGCGACGTTCGGCGATCGAGGCGAGGTCGGCGACGGCGATCGCGAGGAAGTCGAGCACGTACGCGACGGGGGCGCCGTGGAAGTTGCCGTTGGATTCGACGCGGCCGTCGCCGGTGACGACCGGGTTGTCGACGGCGGAGGCCAGCTCCCGCTCGGCGATGGTGCGGGCGTGCGCGACGGTGTCGCGCGCGGCTCCGTGCACCTGTGGCGAGCAGCGCAGCGAGTACGCGTCCTGCACGCGCGTGCAGACCGCCGGGTCGCGGTGACTCGCAACCAGCGGCGAGTCGGCGAGCAGGGCGCGCAGGTTCGCCGCCGACGCCGCCTGTCCGCTCTGCGGGCGCAGCGCCATCAGGTCGGCGGCGAACACCGCGTCGGTGCCGAGCTGACTCTCGATCGAGAGGGCGGCGGTGATGTCGGCGACGGTGAGCAGATTGTCGAGGTCGCAGAGGGCGAGAGCGAGCATGCCGAGCATGCCGTCGGTGCCGTTGATGAGGGCGAGCCCCTCCTTCTCCTCCAGCACGAGGGGCGCGATGCCGGCGTCGGCGAGGGCGTCGGATGCCGCCACGAGCGCGCCCGTGCGATCGCGCACCTCCCCTTCGCCGAGGGCCGCCAGCGCGAGGTGCGAAAGAGGGGCGAGATCGCCGGAGCATCCGAGCGAGCCGTACTCCCGCACGATCGGGGTGATGCCGGCGTTGAGCATCGCGGTGTAGGTCTCGACGACGACCGGGCGCACGCCCGTGTGTCCGGTCGCGAGAGTCTGCAGGCGCAGCAGGTGCAGGGCGCGCACGACTTCGCGTTCCACCTCCGCCCCGGTGCCGGCCGCGTGGGAGCGGATGAGGCTCGCCTGCAGCTGACGGCGTCGCTCCGGCGCGATGAAGGTCGTCGCCAGCGCGCCGAAGCCGGTCGAGATGCCGTAGTGCGGCTCCGGGTCGTCGGCCAGGCGCTCGATGAGCTCCCGCGCCGCGCCGATCCGCGTCCAGGCGTCGGCGGCGATCTCGACCGCGGCGCCGTGGCGGGCCACGGCGACGACCTCGGCGGGTGTCAGGGGGCGCGCGCCGACGAGGACGTGATCGGCAAGGGTCGAAGCGGCGACGGTGGTCATGTCCCGATTCCATCCCGGTTCTGCCCCCGCGGCCACACGAGCGTGGCATTCTGTGTCTGTGATCCCAGACAACACCGGCGATGCGGGCTCGTCGCCGGCCCCCGCGCAGGTCCCCGCCGCAGATCAGACGCTGCGGATCCTCTCCTACCTCGCACGCCAGCGCGGACCGATCGCCGCCCGGACGATCTCCGACAGTCTCGGCATCCCCCGCTCCAGCGTCTACCACCTGCTGGCGGCGATGGCGGCGCACGGATTCGTGGTGCATCTGCCCGACGATCGGCGCTGGGGGCTGGGGACGGCCGCGTTCGAGCTGGCCGGCGGCTACGCCCGCCAGCAGCCTCTCGCTCGTCTCGGCCGGCCGCTCGTGGCGGGCCTGTCGGACCGTGTCGGCGAGAGTGCGCATCTGGCGGTCATGACCGGCCGCGACGTCCTCTACATCGTCGAGGAGCGCGCGCCGCGCCGCCCCGCGCTCGTCACGGATGTCGGCGTGCGGCTGCCCGCGCACCTCACCGCGACCGGGCGTGCGATGCTCGCAGCCCTGCCGCGCGAGCAGGTGCGCGCGCTCTATCCGGATGCCGCGGCCTTCGCCGACCGCACGGGTCGCGGACCGCGGCGCCCCGCCGAGCTTCGCGAGCTACTCGTGCGCACGCGTGCCGACGGCTTCGCGAGCGAGGACGGGGAGGTGACCCTCGGCTTCCGTTCGGTGGCGGTCGCCGTCCGCGACCACGCCGGCTGGCCGGTCGCGGCGATCGCCCTCACCTGGCCGGCGGGGTCGCCGCTGCGGAAGGACGCGCTCGTCGCCGACATCCGCGCGGCCGCCGACGAACTGCGTCGGCGGCTCTACGGCTGAGGCCCCGCCCGGCCGCGCTCAGTCCACGGCGCTCACGGTGCCGCCGGTGAGGCGGACGAGCTCGTCGAAGGTGAGCGGGAAGACGGTGTGCGGTGTGCCGCCGGCCGCCCAGATCTCGTCGAATGCCGCGAGCGCCTCGTCCACCACCGTGGTCAGCGGGGCGGGGTGTCCGGTCGGCGCCACGCCGCCGATCGCCTGGCCGGTCGCGGCGCGCACCTCATCCGGCGAGGCCCGCACGATGCTGCGGCGGCCGAGGCGCTCGGCGAGGGCCGCCGTGTCCACGCGGTGAGCCCCGCTGGTCATGACGAGCAGCGGTTCGCCGTCGGAGAGGAAGACGAGGCTGTTCGCGATGGCGCCGACCTCGACGCCGAGGGCGGCGGCGGCCAGGGCCGCCGTCGAGGCGGCGTCCGGGAGCGTGATGATCTCCCCCGCCACCCCGGCGGAGCGGAGGGCCTCGTGGACGATGCGACTGCGCGGCGAGAGATTCTCGGTCATGGCGCCAGCCTAGAGTCGGCCGCCCTCGAACGTCGCCGACGCGGTCCAGGCAAGGCAATCCAGGCTTACTGGCGGGCCCTCGGCACGAGGAGAATGCTGGGGGCATGCGCCGCATCCTCGCCGCCCTCGGACGGTACCCCGTGATCACCGCGACCGTCGCCGTGGGCATCATCGCCGCGGCACTCGCCGGCGCGGGTCTGAGCGCGTGGGCGACGGGGATCACCACCGCCTACGTCTCCGCCATCGTCGTGTGGACGATCATCGGCATGGTCCGCGACGTGATGCGCGGTCATGTCGGACTCGACGTGCTCGCCGTCGTCGCGATGGTCGCGACCCTCGCTGTCGGCGAGACGATCGCGGCGCTGATCATCGTGCTCATGCTCTCCGGGGGCGAGGCGCTCGAAGACTACGCGGGCCGTCGCGCGACACGCGAGCTGACGGCGCTGCTGGATCGCGCACCACAGATCGCGCACGTGCGCCGTCCGGGCGCCGGTGACGAGACCCGGGACCTTCCCGCCGACGAGGTCGCCGTCGGCGACGAGCTTCTCGTGCGGCCGGCCGAGGTCGTTCCGGTGGACGGCACCCTCCTGTCGGAGGAGGCGAGCTTCGACGAGTCGTCGCTGACCGGCGAGAGCATGCCGGTCACGCGTACCGCCGGCCAGACCGTGCTCTCGGGTGCCGTCAACGGATCGCGGGCGATCCGCGTGCGCGCTCTCCGGCGCAGCGCCGACAGCCAGTATCAGCAGATCATCGCCCTCGTGCGTGCCGCGCAGGAATCGCGCGCTCCGATGGTGCGCCTGGCCGACCGATTCGCGATCCCCTTCACGGCGGTCTCGCTCGCCATCGCCGGAGCGGCCTGGGGACTGTCGGGCGACTCCGTCCGGTTCGCGGAGGTCCTCGTGCTGGCCACACCCTGCCCGCTGCTGATCGCGGCACCGGTCGCCTTCCTCGGCGGCATCTCGCGCGCGGCGAAGGCCGGCATCATCGTTCAAGGGAGGCGCCGTCATCGAGCAGCTGGCACGCGCGCGCTCCGCCGCCTTCGACAAGACCGGAACCCTGACCCAGGGCCGGCCCGTGCTGGTCGATGTGCGCCCCGCGCCCGGGATCGATCCCGAACGGCTGCTGACGTGGGCGGCGTCGGCCGAGCAGTACTCCGCCCATGTGCTGGCCGACGGCATCCGCCACGCCGCGTCTGCGCGCGGCATCGTGGTGGAGCCGGCCGACGACGCGCACGAGGAAGCGACCAACGGGGTGACCGCCGTGATCGGCGGGCGACGCGTCGTCGTCGGAAAGCCGGCCTACGTCGCGGCACTCGCCCCCGACACCACGCTCACCGCGCTGGAGGCGGGGCATGCGGCCTCGTACGTCGCTGTCGACGGGCGCTTCGCGGGAGCCCTCGTGCTCGCCGACGGCGCACGGCCGGAGTCGCGGGCCGTTGTGCGCTGGTTGCGCGCACACGGCGTGGAACGCGTCACGATGCTCACCGGCGATGCCCGGCCCACCGCCGACGCCGTGGCGGCGTCGGTCGGCGTCGACGAGGTGCACGTCGACCTGCTGCCCGCCGAGAAGGTGCACCTGGCCGCGATGATGACGCCACGCCCGGTGCTCATGGTGGGCGACGGGGTCAACGATGCGCCGGTGCTCGCCGCCGCCGATATCGGCATCGCGATGGGCGCGCGGGGAGCCACGGCCGCGGGCGATGCGGCGGATGCCGTCGTGCTGAAGGACTCGCTGACGAAGGTGGCCGAAGCGGTCGCGATCGGTCGCGGCACCCTGCGCGTGGCCTACGTCGCCATCTGGATCGGCATCGCCCTGAGCGTCGCGGCGATGCTGCTCGCGACGACCGGCCTGGTGCCGGCCGTCATCGGCGCGCTCGGACAGGAAGTGATCGATCTGGCGACCATCCTGTACGCGCTGCGCGCGCTGCGCGGGCGTCGGTTCGATCTCTCCGACCCCGGCACCGACGTCGCGCCCGATGCCGCACACACGGCCGCACCCCCGCGATCGGTGCCCGTGGAGGCACAATAGGGGTGGATGCCGCAACGCCGCGGCATCCACCGAGCACCGCCCACAAGGCCCGCCGAAAGAGGATGCGATGACGCACACCCTGCCCCTGCCCGATTTCTCCCACGAGCGCGTGGAGGTGACGACGGGCCCGCGCAGCGGACTGCTCATCACCGTCGCCCTGCACTCCTCGACGCTCGGGCCCGCCCTCGGCGGCGCCCGGATGTGGACCTACCCGCACTGGAGCGACGCCGTCGGCGACGCCCTGCGGCTGTCGGCCGCGATGACGCTCAAGAACGCCGCGGCCGGGCTGGACGCCGGCGGCGGCAAATCCGTGATCTGTCTGCCGCCGGGAACGACGCTCGACGCCGATCGCCGGCGTGCGGCGTACCTCGACCTCGGCGACGCCGTCGACCGTTTCGGCGGCAGCTACCGGACCGCGGAGGATGTCGGGTCGACGACGGAGGACATGCTCGTCGTCCGCGAACGGACCGCGCACGTGGTCGGCCTGCCCGACGCCGTCGGCGGTTCGGGCGAACCCGCGGGCCCGACGAGCCTCGGCGTGTACGAGGCGCTGCGCGCCACGCTCGAGCAGGTGACCGGCACGCACGAGGTCGTCGGGCGACGGATCACGATCTCCGGGCTCGGTCAGGTCGGCAGCCGACTCGCGGTCCGCCTCAGCGCGGAAGGCGCGGTGCTGACGGTGACCGACGTGAACCCCGCGAAGCGCACCCTCGCCGCCGAGCTCGGCGCACGATGGGTCGAGCCGGGCTCGGAGCACCTCATCGAGGCCGACGTCTTCGTGCCCGCGGGCATCGGCGGCGTGCTCGACGCCGACACCATCGACGCGCTCGCCGCACGCGCCGTCTGCGGCCCGGCGAACAACCCGCTGGCCCACCGCTCGGGTGCCGATCGCCTCGCGGCGCGCGGCATCCTCTACGCGCCCGACTTCGTCGTCAACGCGGGCGGCGTCGTGTACCTGGACCTGGAGGCGAAGCACCTGGGCACGCGCAGCCAGATCATGGATCGTGTCGCCGCGATCGGCGACACCGTGCGCGCTCTCTTCGCCGATGCGGCCGCGCGCGACATCACACCGCTGGATGCCGCGGAAGAGCGCGCCGCCGAGCGCCTCGGTCGTCGTGCTCGGGAGAGCGCCGTGCTCGTCTGACGCCCGCGTGGCGGCACGCGGTCTCGCAGATGTAGAGACCGCGTGCCGCACACGCGTCTGGCGGTGGCATGATGGACGCACCCGGCAGCGTCGCCGGTCCGCGCGGGCATTCGCCGCCCGTCATCGAAGGAGACCGCCGTGTTCACCAGCCCCTTCCCCGATGTCGAGATCCCGGACGTCAGCATCTACGACGACCTGTTCGCCGATCTCAGCGCGGATGACGCGGCACGCATCGCCCTCATCGATCCGGCCACGGGCGCCGAGACCTCCTACGGCGCGCTCAAGGCGCAGGTCGACGCCTTCGCCGGCGCGCTGGCTGCTCGCGGCGTCGGCACCGACACCGTGCTCGGTCTGCTCTGCCCGAACGTGCCGGCGTTCGCCACCGTGTTCCACGGCATCCTCCGCGCCGGCGCGACGGTGACGACGATCAACTCGCTGTACACCGCCGGCGAGATCGAGAAGCAACTGCGCGACGCCGGGGCCAGCTGGCTCATCACGGTGAGCCCGCTGTTGGGCGCCGCGCAGCAGGCGGCAGAGGCCGTCGGCATCCCCGTCGAGCGACTCGTCGTGCTCGACGGTGCCGACGGGCATCCCGATCTGCGCAGCCTGCTCGGCGAGGGCCGTGCCGCGCCGGAGGTGTCGTTCGACCCGGCGACGCACGTGGCCGTCCTGCCCTACTCGTCGGGGACGACCGGCATTCCCAAGGGCGTCATGCTCAGTCACCGCAACCTCGTCGCGAACGTCGCGCAGTGTCGCATCAACATCGATCTCAAGAACACCGACCGCGTGCTCGCGGTGCTCCCCTTCTTCCACATCTACGGCATGACGGTGCTGCTCAATCTCGCGCTCAAGCAGCGGGCGACCCTGGTCACCATGCCCAAGTTCGACCTCGTGCAGTTCCTCACCAACATCCAGACCTACCGGTGCACCTACCTGTACATCGCGCCGCCCATCGCGGTGGCTCTCGCCAAGCATCCGATCGTCGATCAGTTCGACATCTCCACGGTGCACACCGTGTTCTCCGGCGCCGCGCCGCTCGACGGCGAGACGGCCGAGATCGCCGCCCGCCGCATCAACGCGCGCATGATGCAGGGCTACGGCATGAGCGAGCTGAGCCCTGTCTCCCACGCCATGCCGTACACGCGCGATGACATCCCGGTGAGTTCGGTGGGCACGATCCTGCCGAACATCGTGTGCAAGCTCGTCGACACCGAGACCGGCGAGGAGATCACCGAGATCGACGACGACGGGCGCACCCGGCCGGGTGAGCTGTGGGTGCAGGGCCCGAACGTCATGCTCGGCTACCTCAACAAGCCCGAGGCGACCGCCGAAACCTTGGATGCCGACGGCTTCCTCCACACCGGCGACATCGCGGTCTACCACGACGGCGGCTACTTCTCGATCGTCGACCGCGTGAAGGAGCTCATCAAATACAAGGGCTACCAGATCGCACCGGCCGAGCTGGAAGCGCTGCTGCTGGGCCATCCGAAAGTGATGGATGCCGCCGTCATCGGCGTGCTCGACGACGACAAGCAGGAGATCCCGAAGGCCTACATCGTCCCCGCGCCCGACTCCGGGCTCACCGCGCAGGAGGTGATGGGCTTCGTCGCGGACAACGTCGCGCCGCACAAGAAGATCCGCCGCGTCGAGTTCATCGAGTCGATCCCCAAGTCCACGTCCGGAAAGATCCTGCGCAAGGATCTGCGCGCCCGCGAACACGCCGGCTGACGGCATCCGCGCCGCTCGCGCACGGTGGTGGCCACGAAAGGGCCACGCTCGCGAGGTCGTGCCGGCCCTACCGTGGCCCCACCGGGGCGACGCGAGGAGACGGGCATGAAGACGATCGAGGTGATCGACCAGGTGGCGCGATCGTTGGGGGCGCGGGTGCGCCTGACCGGCAGCGCGTCGGGCGACCGACAACCGGCGGCGGCGGTATCGGAGCCCGTCGCCGGTGCGCGGTTCGTCGATGTTGCAGTCGGTGTCGGATCACTGACCCTGCGCGTCATCGGTCGCTCGGCGGGCGACCTGGATTCGCGTGCCTGGGGTGTGGTCGACGCCGCCGTCCATCTGCTGGCACGCGCACACGGCGGCGACGGCGGCCGACGCGAGCGCGTCTGCGCCGCCCTGCTCGCCGGTGATGCCACCGCGCGCACCGATGCGCTGTGGGAGCTCCGCTCCCGGCGATGGGTCGTCGCGCCCGATGAACCGCTGCGCGTCTGGGCCGTGCTCGCGAACGGCGCCGGCGAGGTGGAACAGATCGCGCTGGGGCGCCGCCTCGCCGCAGCCTTGCCCGCGCCGACCGACGTCGTGGACATCGTCGACGACGCCGTCGTCCTGATCTCCCCCGCGACGGTCGACATGGCGGCCTGCATCGCCGCCGTCGAGCGCGAG
The DNA here is from genome assembly GCF_000585455.1 of Microbacterium sp. MRS-1. NCBI lineage: Bacteria > Bacillati > Actinomycetota > Actinomycetes > Micrococcales > Microbacteriaceae > Microbacterium > Microbacterium sp. MRS-1. The sequence goes on along the minus strand of NZ_JAUF01000078.1, from coordinate 2,959 downwards.
ACGCGTGCGCACGCGGCGCGCCCGTCTGCTCTCGCGACCGCCGACTGCCCGCCCGATCGCGACGATCCGTTGCCGACGATCCGCCAGGCCCTGGATGCCGCGCGTCTGCGTGCCACGATGCCGCAGGCACTCGCGCCGCGGGCGGAAGATCTCGGTGGATGGGTGCTGGTGCAGTCCGTCCCCGCCTCGCCGCGCCTGCTTCAGTTGGTCTCCCCCGCCGCGCACGCGCTGCTGACCGCCGGTGACGAGGTGCAGCGTCAGACCATCGAGGCCTATCTTGACGCGGCGGGCCGGGCACCCGATACCTGTGCCCAGCTGCACATCCACCGCACGACGCTCTACTACCGCCTCGAGCACATGCCCTCGGCGGTGCGCGAAGCGCTGGCCGACGGCCTGCAGCGCAGCACTCTGCACCTCGCGCTGAAGACCGCGAGACTGTGGGAGGCCCGACCCGAGCTGGCGTCGGCTTAGCGGGCGGCAGTCGGGCTGATCAGCTCGGCGAGGGCGGCGATTCTGATCGCCGGACCCGACGGCGCCGCCACGACCGTCATGAGCGTACGGGAGCACCCGCGACAGCGCACGATCGCGGCATGCTCGTCGCGCTCCACGACGGCCTCGGCCAACGGTCCCGAGCGCGCGCAATGCCCGCACACGACGACGATCGAGGTCGGGTCGTCGGCGAACACGCCTGAGAGCATCCCCGCCAGTGCGTTGCCGTCGACTCGAGCGACGCGGCGCCCGACGGGCGTCGGGTGCGCCACGGCATCCGTCGTCATGATGACCCTCCGAATCTCTCCGTGCGTACTCGTCCGGGATCGTGTCCGATGCGCACGAGCGCATCGGCGACCGCCTCCACGAAAGATGTCGGCCCGCAGACGAAGACGATGGGGCGCCGCGCGGGCGGCCAGCACAACGCCGCCAGCTCCGCGTCGGTGACGCGTCCCGCCTCCCGCGGCCATCCGGGCGGCGGCTGGCGCGTGTAGACCCACGACACCGTGAATGCGTCGAGCGGAAGGCGGGAGATCTCGTCGGCGTACATCGCGTCGGCCGGCGAACGCGTCGAGCAGAGCAGCCGGAAGGGGGCCGCGCTGTCGGCGACGGCACGCGCGCGAGCCATGGCCAGCAGCGGCACGATGCCCGATCCCCCGGCGATCAGCTGCACGGGCGCGGGATCGTCCTCCCGCCAGACGAAGTAGGCGCCGAGGGGCCCTTTGACCTCGAGGAAGTCGCCCGGCTGCACGTCCCGCACGAGATAGGGCGAGACCTCGCCGTCGGGGACCTCGTCGACCGCCAGCTCGACGATCGGGCCTTCTCCGATGCTCGCGATCGAGTACGACCGCTCGGCCTGATAGCCGTCCTCGGCCGTCAGACGTACGTCGAGGTGCTGTCCCGGCAGGTTGCCCGGCCAGTCGGGCACATCCAGCGAGATCCGCCGCGCGTGCGCGGTGAGGGCGGCCACCCCGGCCACGTGCGCCGGAAGCCAAGCGGATGCGCTCACCAGTAGCGTTCCTCCCGCCACGGATCCCCGTGCAGGTTGTAGCCGTTCTGCTCCCAGAAGCCGGGGTCGTCGCGCTCCTGGAGCACGAGCCCGCGAACCCACTTCGCGCTCTTCCAGAAGTAGAGGTGCGGCACGAGCAGGCGGGCAGGGCCCCCGTGCTCGGGCGCGAGGGGCGCACCGTCGAACTCGAACGCGACCCACGCGCGTCCGCCGCGGAGCTCGGCAAGCGGCACGTTGGTCGTGTACCCGCCGTACGAGTGGGCCATCGCCGACACCGCCGTCGTCGACACCCCGTCCAGCAGCGTGTCGACCGACACGCCGCGCCACCGCGTGCCGAGCTTGGACCACCGGGTCACGCAGTGGATGTCGGTGTGGATGTCCTCGATCGGAAGGGCCTGCAGCTGCTCCCACGACCACGACGCCCTCTGACCGTGCTCGGTGACCACCGAGAACTCCCAGTCCTCGGTCGCGATCCGCGGCGTCGGTCCCGCCGACAGCACCGGGAAGTCCGTCGTGAGGTACTGCCCCGGCGGCAGCTGCGCATCCGACGCGCGGCGGCGGGCTCCGAAACCTCTGCTGAACTCTGCCATGGTCGCCTCCTGGTGCGAATCTACCGCGCGAGGTCCGCGACGCCTTTCGACGTCTGACGGATTCTGTCAAGACCTCAGCAGAGCCTCGCCCATCTCGAGCAGTCGCGGCCTCGGCAGGGGAAGCCGGCTGAGGTGGATGACCGCCTGAGAGGCGAGCACCGCCTGCGCGGCGCGCGCGGCGACATCGCGCGTGTGCACCCGCCGCCCGGCGCGGTGGGCGGTTCGCACCAGCGCGTTCGCGACGGCATCCTCCATCGCCGCGATCGTGGCGGTGGAGATCTCGACCACCTCGGGGAAGCGCTCGCGCAGCTCCGCCAGGCTGGTGAGCATGAGGCATCCGCGGCGGTCGGGAAAGGAGACACAGTCGTCGACCACGCGGCGCAGGAAGCTCGCGAGCAGTTCGTCGCCATCGGCGGTGCTGTCCGACACGGCATCCGTCACGACGTCGACGCGGCCCGCGCAGTACCGCCGGAACACGTGCAGGAACAGGTCGCGCTTGGATCCGTACGTCGCGTACAGACTGCTGGTGGCAACGCCCGATGCCGCGGCGATGTCCTCGACGGAGGTGCGATCGTATCCACGCGCCCAGAAGAGCTCCTGCGCGGCATCCAGGAGCTCGTTCTCGTCGTATCGCCGGGGTCGACCCACGGTGTCGAAAATACCGCCACCGTGGTCGGCCCCCGCGGGTATCCGTCCCGATCCGGCGCATTCGTGTCCGTTTGCGCCCCGCGGCGGACGTGCCGCGGCATCCAGAATTGGAGTGCCCTCTCCAGAATCCGGAGGAGAACGATGAACGGCTCGCGCAATCCGGCTCTTCGGACATTCGGTGGGGGTCATGGGGTGAGTCCGCCGGCGGCGAGGAGCATGCGGA